>SLSP01000413.1 GCA_007130345.1 Thermoflexales bacterium | reverse complement strand
CGCGGAACTGGGCAAGCCCTGGCCCCGCTGCGCCACGCGCCACCCGATCCAGACGAACAGGGCCATCACGCCCCAACGCAGCAGCAACTCTTCCACGATGCCGCCATAGAGTATGCCCATCAGCAGTTGGGTGAGCAGCGCGCCGAGCGTGGGAGCTTCTCCAGGAGTCAAACCGTCGGCCAACTCCGTCCCGGCGAAGGGGTTGATGAGTGCGTCCAGCCCTAGCACCACCACCGCGAAGATCAGCCCCGCCACGACCGCCATCTTGATATAGGGACGTAGCTGCGGCCAGATGGCTGTGCCGTACCGCACCTTCTCCGCGACCAGCGAGCGCAAGCCCACGCGATGAGCGAGCAGCGTCCCGATGGCTACGGCAATCGCCAGCAGGATCAGAGAGTTGAACAGGGCCAGCGCCACGGTCAGCGGGACGGGCAGTTCGAGCATCTCTGGCGGCAGGGCCTCAATCTGATTGAGCACCATCGGGAGCAACGATAAGATGCCGGGTATGCCGAGGGCCATGAGCGCCAGAAAGGTTTTACCAAAACCGGTCTTGCCGGGTGCTTCATTAGCTACTGTGTTCATATCAACCTCCATAGGGTTAGGAAATGAGGCCCGGTTCATTCTCGAAATGAACCATGCCGGAAACGCTGCATGATACCCCAGAGCAGTAACACCCACAACAAAGCGTTCGGCGTAGCATGGACAATCAGGGCCGCCCAGGTGGATTGCGTTGTCTGGGCGATCAGCGGCGTGAGCAGCATCCCCGGAAGCATCCCCACAAAATGCCACTTGAGGACGGCGTGAACGAGCCAGGCCCAGAGCAGGCCGTTGACAACCCACGCCCACTGGCCGAACAGTGCTTCTTGCTGTGGCAGCAGATAGCCCCGCCACATTAGCTCTTCGCAGAACATTGCCAGCAGGTGCAGCGGCGCAAAGACGAGGAGCAGCTTCCAATTGCCGGGCAGCGGTGCCCCGCAGAACTCGCGGGGCGGCAGCGTCAATTCCTTCAGCGGATTGAATGGCGCGGGCAGGTAATCCGGCGGTGCCAGCGCCTTGAAGCGCGCGAAATACTTGCCGACTGGCTCGAAGAGTTGGTCGAAAAACGCGGTGGCGACGACGGCGGCGATAATCCAGGGCCAGCTTTGCGCCGGGATGGGGACGAAGCGAAATCGCGCGGCAATTGCCGTCGCCGTCAGTGCGCCGCCTTCCAGGTAAAAAAGGTAGAGCGCGAGCGGGGCCAGGAAGAAGACCGGTAGCCACAGGCAGCCGAAAAAGGCGACGATCAGCGGGACGCCCGCTTTGGTCAACCGGGGCGCGGCATAATAGACGCCGAGATAGATCAGCAGCCCGGTAACGCCAAAAATAGCCAGATGTAGCGCGATCATAGGGTTACCAATCCAAGCGCTGTTCAGCAACTTCCGCTGATCTCACGGGTGCGCTATCGGTATGAGGGGGGTTTGGGGCGGTCATCTGTAGCCATAGCGTTCTCCTGGGTTCGTTGGGTTGTCGTGATATGCTGTCATTATAGCGCGGCTTTCCCCCTGGTACATTGGAGCAAAGACTGATTTGCGTATGAACTTTCGCCCGATCTGGACTACAACTAAAGTCGTACTGTACCCTGTTATTGACTCTGTTGCTACTGGGCGTGGCACGCCGTTCTTTCCCCCATTCGCTTCCCCGCCAATCCGTGCTACACTCCAAGCAGGAGGTGGACTATGCAAAAGCTACCCATAGGCATTTCGTCGTTTGAGGTGCTGCGCACGCGCGGGTTCGTCTATGTGGACAAGACCGAGGGGATTCATCAACTCGTCACCGAGGGGATGTACTACTTCCTGGCGCGGCCCCGGCGCTTTGGTAAATCGTTGCTCGTTTCCACGCTGCGCTGCTTGTTCGAGGGCAAGCGGGAGTTGTTCGACGGGCTATGGATCGCGGAGGAGGGTCGCTGGGACTGGACGCCACATCCGGTGGTGGTGCTTGACTTCAATCAGGTGAGCCTGGACACGCCGGAGAATTTGCGGTTGGGCTTGCATGTGGCGTTACAAGAAACCGCGACCTCTTACGGATTGACATTGGCAACGCCTTTGTTGGAGTCCCAGTTCCGAGAATTGCTGGTCACACTGGCGCGGCAAGCCGGGCAACCGGTGGTGGTGCTGATAGACGAATACGACAAGCCCCTGATTGATCACCTGGGCAAGGGGGAGGCCGAAATGGCCGTCGCGCGTGCCAACCGGGACATTTTGCGCAGTTTCTATGGCGTGCTTAAAGGCGCGGACGTAACCGACGTGACGCGCTTCGTGTTGCTCACCGGCGTTTCACGCTTTAGCCAGATGTCGGTCTTCTCCGCCCTCAACAATTTGCATGATCTCTCAATGAGTACGCAGTACGCGACGCTGTTGGGTTACACGCCAACCGAACTGGCGCAGTATTTTCAAGAGCATATTGACCACATGGCAAAGGAACTCGGCTGGACGCCGTCCCAAACGCTGGATATGTTAGCGCAACACTATGACGGCTATCGCTTTTCCACACGTAATCACACAGTCTACAACCCCTTCTCGACGCTGCACGCCCTGAAAGAACTAGAACTGCGCGACTATTGGTTCGCCACCGGCACGCCCACATTTTTGGTCAATCTGCTCCGGGAAAAGCAATACCCCCTGCCGGAATTGGAAGGTTTGCAAACCACACTCACCGTTTTCGGGGTCTTTGAGTTGGAACGGCTCACGCCAGAAGCCTTGCTGTTCCAGACCGGCTATCTGACGATCCGAGATGTGCAGAAACGCATCTATACGCTGGATTATCCCAACCAGGAAGTCAAGACGGCGTTCACCGAAGCGCTATTGTTGGCGATTCAGGATATACCCCGTGCGATGACCTCCCACATCATGCGTCTGGCGGAGCATCTGGCGGCCGGCGACCTGGAGGCGTTCTTCACGGCGATGACGGCAATTTTTGCCGCGATCCCCTACGACATCGAGACGAAACGCGATGAGGCGTACTTCCACACGATCTTCTACCTAGCACTGTCGGCGACGGGCCGGCCGGCGCAGAGCAGCCCACTGACCAATCGCGGGCGCATTGATATGGCGATGACCTTGCCGGAGTATATCTACATCTTCGAGTTCAAGTGTGGGCAGAGCGCGGCGGCGGCGCTGGCGCAGATTCGCACGCAAGGCTACGCGGAGAAGTATCGCGGCCTGGGCCGGCCGATCACGCTCGTCGGCGTCAATTTCGACGCGGAACGGCGCAATGTGGCCGAGTGGCTCGCGGAGGCGGATGAGGGGTAACGCGCTTGGAAGTCGCGGCGGATAATCGAAAGCCCTGACAGGTTTGCCCAACCTATGACTCACCTGAAAGAACCCTAAAAAATCCGATTTTTTAGAACCTTGATACTATAGGTAGATTTTTTGCGTGCGAATTTCATATAGGTAGTAGGTCGCATGTGGAAAAATCGGATTGTTGGACTTTTTTCAGGGAACCCAACCTATCAGGGCTAAACAAACACTTTTTCAGGAGAAGACATTAAGTGATCGCGCGGATTGTTTGGGGCCTCATTATCAGCACGGCGATTAGTTGGTTCGCCTACCGCCGGAAGTCGCTCTCCAAGAGCGGCGTGGCCGGCGCGATGCTCACCGGCACGCTCATCTTCGGCGGCGGTGGCTGGACTTGGGGCGCGTTGCTGATCACGTTCTTTGTGCTTTCCAGCCAGCTCTCGCGCTACCGGGAAGCGACCAAGTCGCAGCTCGCGGAGAAGTTCGCTAAAGGCACCCGGCGCGACTTCACGCAGGCCCTCGCTAACGGCGGCGCTGCCACGTTGTTGGCACTGGCTAACGCCCTCCGACCGCATCCCGCGTTCTTCTTCGCCTGTGTCGGCGCGCTGGCGACGGTCAACGCCGACACCTGGGCCACCGAGTTAGGCGTCCTCAGCCAAAAGCCGCCGCGCCTGATCACCACCGGCAAGCCGGTCGAGGTGGGGACTTCCGGCGGCGTCTCGGCGGCGGGCACGCTGGCGACGCTGGCAGGCGGCGCGAGCATCGGGCTGGCTGCCGTCCTCTTTGGCGGGCTGGACAGCGTCTTTGGCGGCGCGGGCGTGCCCAGCGCGGCGCTGCCCCTGGTTCTTGCCGCGACCGGCGGCGGATTGGCCGGGTCGCTGTGTGACAGTCTGCTCGGCGCGACGGTGCAGGCCATTTACTACTCGCCCGCGCGCCACAAGGAGACCGAGAAGGTCATCGATCCCGACGGCACACCGAATCACCATCAGCGCGGCTGGCGCTGGCTCAACAACGACGGGGTGAATTTTATAAGCTCGGTCGTGGGAGCAGCGGTGGCCGCGCTGGTATATAGCTGCCTATAATCCGCGATCAACTGGAGCGTTATGGCGGGGCCGGGGACACTGGCCCTTGCTCACGGCGACCTCGGCAGTGAGAAGAAGAACGTGCTCCCCTGCCCCTCGACGCTCTCGGCCCAGATGCGCCCGCCGTGTGTCTGCACCAGGTGCTTGGCGATAGCCAATCCCAGGCCCGTCCCCTGTTCGGCGCGGGCGCGGTCGGCTTTGTAGAAGCGCTCGAAGATGCGCGGCACATCCTCGGCGGGGATGCCGATGCCGGTATCCGCGATTGCCAGCACCACCTCGTCGGCGTGGATGGCTGCCGAGACGGTGATGCGCCCGCCCGCCGGCGTGAACTTGATAGCGTTGTGTATCAGGTTCCCCACCACCTGCTGGATGCGCTTGGAGTCGGCCAGGACGAGGGGCGCGGGCGCGGGCAATGCGCGCACCAGGGTCAAGTCCTTGCGTTCCGCCAGCGGCCTGAGTCGCTTCAGCGGCTTCTTCACCAGCTTGCTGATTTTGGTCGGCGCGATGTCCAGCGGCACGCGCCCCGACTCGATGCGCGAGAGTTCCAGCAACTCCTCCACCAACTGGATCAGGCCCGCGAGTTCGTTCTCCATGTGCGCCAGAAAACGGTGCGCGGCGGCGGGATCCTCTATCGCGCCATCCTGCAACGTCTCCACCACCAGCGACAACGAGGCCAGCGGCGTGCGCAGTTCGTGCGACACGTTGCTGATGAAGTCCCGGCGCACGGTCTCCAGGCGGCGCACCCGCGTCAAGTCCTGGAGGATGACCAGCACGCGCAGCGCGTCGTCCTCACTCAATGGCGTGACGATGGCGTGCAGAAAGCTGCCTCG
Organism: Thermoflexales bacterium; assembly: GCA_007130345.1. Classification (GTDB taxonomy): domain Bacteria; phylum Chloroflexota; class Anaerolineae; order B4-G1; family SLSP01; genus SLSP01. The sequence goes on along the minus strand of SLSP01000413.1, from coordinate 2,964 downwards.
CGGCCCGGCCTCGACGGTCGCCACCTGCTCCTGTTGATGCGCGCGGCACGCGCTCCACAATTCGATGAGCTGATGGTCATGGACGGCCTGCGCGAAGGTGCATCCGAGGGCCTGGGCCGCGTCGATGCGCAGGATGCGCGCGGCGGCGGGATTGACCAACACCACTTCGCCATGCACGTCGGTGATCAGCGCGCCATCGGCCATGTTGTTCAGCACCGCCTCCAATCGGCTGCGCTCGCGGGCCAACGTCGTGACCTGCGCGCGCAAGGCTTCGGCCATGTGATTGAAAGCCCGTGTGAGCAGGCCCACCTCGTCCCGCGTCGTCGGGAGCAGGTGGATGTTCAGATCGCCGGAGGCCAACCGCTCGGCGGCGGCGGTCAACTCGCGCACCGGGCGCACCGTCCGCGAGGCGATGAAGCTCGCCAGGAAGATGGACAGCAGCGCCGTGAGCGTCCCCGCCCCCAGAATCGTCCGGCTCAGGCGGCTGACCGTCGCCTCGATCTGGGCCAGCGAGACCGCCACCCGCGCGTACCCCGCCACGTCGCCCTCCGCGCGGACGGCGACGGCGGCGTACATTAGCTCCTGCTCCAGGGTGCGGCTGAAGCGGACGGCCACCCCCTCCCCGCTGGCCGCCGCTTGCTGCACCTCCTGGCGGTAAAGGTGATGGTCCATTGTGGCGCTGTCGAAATCCGACTCCCCTAGCACGGTGCCGTCCTTGCCGATGAGGGTCACGCGCTGGCCTAGCAGCTCCGCCCACTGCCGAGCCTGCGCGTCCAACGCGCCCGCCTCCGAGGGGAGCGACTCAAAGTCGAGTGCCGAGGCCATTATTCGCGCTTCGCCGAGCAAGCACGTCTGCAGATCGGCGTGGCGTGCCTGGCGTACCTGGCCGGAGATATAGAGCGATAGTCCTAGCGTGGTCAGCAGGATGATGACGGCGTAAGGCACGGTGATGCGCCAGCGGATGGACGCGAGCACGTCAGCCCTCGAAGCGGTAGCCCGTGCCGCGCACGGTGACGATGCGCGTGGGATCGCCGGGGGTGGCCTCGATCTTCTCGCGCAGCCAACGCACATGCACATCGACGGTGCGACTGCCGCCGCAGAAGTCCCATCCCCAGACTTCGGTGAGAATCTGGTCGCGGGTGAGGGTCTTGCCCCGATGCTCCGCCAGATAGCACAGCAGATCGTATTCCTGGGGCTTCAGGGGCAGCAACGCGCCATCGCGCCGCACCTCGTGCCGCTCTGGGTCGATGACCAGATCGCCGAATCGCGCCGGCTTGGACGCATCTGGCCCGGCCTCTTGCGCGAACTCCTCGCGCAGCAGGCGCACGCGGCGCAATTGGGCCTTGATGCGGGCCAGCAACTCGCGCATACTGAACGGCTTGGTGAGATAGTCATCGGCCCCCATCTCCAGGCCCACCACCTTATCCACCTCATCATCGCGGGCGGTGAGCATCAGGATGGGGACGTTCAACTCCTGCCGCACCGCGCGGCACACTTCGAAGCCGTCGATGCCGGGCAGCATCACGTCCAACACGATGAGGTCGGGGGCCTGGCGCAGGGCCGAGGCCACGGCGGTATGTCCATCTGCCGCTGTGTGTACCTCGTAGCCTTGCTTGCGCAAATTGTATTCGAGGGTTTCTCGTAGTACCAGGTCATCTTCTACTAATAATATCCGGGCAGCTTGCTTGGTGGGCCGGGCGGCGTGTGTCTTTGCTTGGGGCATCAGAACCTCCGATAACCTTGTTACGGGGTTGTTTCGGCTATAATGATAGCTGTGAGCAATAGCCTGTCAAACGTCAGACGTCAGACGCTGGAGAGAACGTCTTTATGTCTGATGGGGGTGCCGCAGCATCGCAATGTGAGTCCCCTGAAAAAAGTCCAAAAATCCGATTTTTCCACACGCGACCCACTATACATGTGAAATTCGCACGCGAAAAATCTACCTGTAGTAGCAAGTTTCTAAAAAATCGGATTTTTTGGGGCACTTTCAGGTGAGTCAATGTTCTTAACAAACCTTTAACGTTACTTTGAAGTATCGTTAAACATGCTGTGCTATCCTAAAGCGGATGTAAAACTTCAACTTTAGGAGGAGATAGATGCGACGTTTAGGTTTAGTGGCTCTGGTTGTACTGCTGTTGATGTTAGCGGCTTGCGGAGGCGGCGGGGCTGTCGAACGCGGCGAAATCAGCGTGGCGGGTTCGACCACGGTGCAACCCCTGGCCGAGTTGTTCGCCGAAGCCTTTATGTCTGACCACGCCAACGTGCAAATTGATGTGCAGGGCGGTGGCTCCAGCACCGGCGTGAAGGCCGCCGCCGAGGAAACGGTGGATGTGGGGATGGTTTCCCGCGAGGTGAGAGCCTCGGAATTGGTGGAGTATCCCCACATCAGCATCTTCATCGTGGCGTATGACGGTATCGCCATCGCCGCGCATCGGGATGTGCCGGTGAACGACCTGACCATGGATCAGGTGCGCGATATCTTCGCCGGGAACCTCACCCGCTGGAGCGAAGTCGGCGGCCCGGATGAGCCGATTATCGCCGTCTCCCGCGAGGAAGGCTCCGGCACGCGCTCGGCCTTCGAGGAGCTGGTGATGGGCGATGCCTTGATCGGCGAGATGGCGATCTTGCAGCCTTCTAACGGTTCCGTGCGCACGACGGTCGCCACCACACCTAATGCGGTCGGCTACCTCTCCTTCGGCTATCTGGATGACAGCACCAAACCGATGGCGGTCAACGGCGCCGCGCCCACGCCGGCCAACGTCAACAATGGCAGCTATCCCGTCGTGCGCCCGCTCAACATGCTCACTTCCGGCGCACCGGAGGGCCTGGTCAAGGACTGGATGGACTTCATCTTCAGCGATGCGGGGCAGGCCATCGTCGCTGCGGAGGGCTTCATCCCGGTACGGTAAGCGCTCGCCGTGTTAGCATCCTTCAGGGGCGCGGAAATTCCGCGCCCCTAAAATG
>SLSP01000061.1 GCA_007130345.1 Thermoflexales bacterium | reverse complement strand
GAGAACCTTTCAAACATACCCCACATATGCGCGGAGAACGTTGGCGGCTACTAGATGTGGGTTGCTCAGGAAACCGATTACGTTTCGAATCCTGTTTACCCCACGAATCTCCGAAGACCCACAAAACTGAAGTATTACCCGGTTAGTTGACCCCCAGATATGACCCTACTGAAAGAACCCTAAAAAATCCGATTTTTTAGAGATTTGATACTAGATATAGATTTTTCGCGTGCGAATTTCATATAGGTAGTAGGTTGCGTGTGGAAAAATCGGATTTTTGGACTTTTTTCAGGGGACTCAGATATTTTCACCAATCCTCTTCATCCCCCCAACTCGGATACTGCACCGGCGGCTCACCGTGCGCTTCGAGAATTGCCGGCTTGCGCATCTCAGTAGCCGCAGGCTCCACGCTTTCTAAGGTCACGTCGAAATGCCAGCTGTCCCCAAAGTCGAACCAATAATCCATCATTTGCCCGACACGCAGTGGCACATCGCCGACGCGCACCTCGTCCGCTCGCGGGCCTTCATCCATGTAGGGGTGGTTGACATATTCTTCCACACCCTGGCGATTCTGATAGGAAAATTGGTACAGGTGATCACTATCAAACTCGGCCGCGGCGAGGATGGCATAGGCCAATTCGTGCAGCATACTCGTGGCAGGGATGGCAATGCGCCACCACACGCTCGACCCCAGCGCCACCTTGAAAACGTGACGGCCCTCCCGGAAAGCGGTTTCTGAGGGCACGAGCACAGTCTGCCACGCGGGGAAGTACGGCTGCAACACCGGTTGCAACGCGCCATACGATGCTTTGGACGCGGTTTCAATCGCCATGATATTTTCAAAATCATAGAAAAACCCGGTGTACAGTAACCCTAGCAGCGCATCTCCCCAGAGCGTGCGCGCGATCTGCTCGGCCATCCACGGTTCGCCCGGTTGCAGGGGCGCGGGCTGCACCGCAATCAAGCCAAACATGTCCATCAAACCCAGGTTGTGCAATCCAGGGTAGTAACGGAGACTCCGATCCCGGTCGGCATCAATCTCAAAACCCGCTTCAGGGATCTTAAAGAACAAGAGAGCCCACTTATCCATCACATCCGGCACGATCTGCCATCCCTGACCACGCTCCCCGATGATCTGAGGGAGGCCACGCAGCACCCAGGTCTCCAACAGCATGAAGTAGCGTTCGGTGGGATTCAATGCCTCCCACCCTGCGCAAAGCTCGGCATCCATCATGAGTACCGGAGTCTTGCCGGAGTAATCCACGTAGGTCAGCCCAGAAGCGCGCAACAACAGGTACAGACCGTTGATGTGCGGTAAAGACTTCTGCTGTGGGCGCTTCAGCCCGTGCTCCAGAGGCCGGGCCAGGCGCGCGTTGAGCGGTTCCAAATCCTTGAGCTTGAGTTGACACTTGCCGGTCAGCGGACGGGGCCGCTCCTGGAAGTACTCCAGAAACGCGGCGAAGTCCCGCAAGATCGTGCCGGGGCCGGTCTCGTCAATGGACGTGTCCCGCAGTGTCTTTTGATGCGAGGACGTCAACTTGATCTTCTGTGCGGTAAATGCAAACATAATTCGCTCCTTATCGGGTTCTTCAAAACTAGCTATAGCTTAGGACAAAAAGGATAACAGGCAACTGCCAACAGATCGAGGGCCACCGTACATACATCATCCCCACCGATCCTCGATCCACCGCACCGCGCCCCCGCAATCGAGGAAGCACAGCACGGGATGGGGCCGCGCGCCGAGCAATCGCTCGGCGGCGTCGAGGTAACGCCCCACCTGCGCGACGTAGTCCGTCTCCGCCAAGTGACGCTCCAGCGCCGCGCCAGCCCCCACCCGGTCGCTCTTGAACTCCACCAGCGTCCAGCCGGCCTCGGTGCGATAGAGCGCGTCAATGACGCCCCTTGCCACCGCGCCCTCCTCGGTGGCGAGGGTGTACGACACCTCATGGAGGCGCTGCACCGCCGCATCCATCGCCGCGCAGAGCGCCGTGGCCTGGAAGCGCACCAGCATCCGCTCCGCCCGGCGGATGGCGTCCCGCAGCTCGGCGTCGTCGGCGATGCCGCACCCCCGCGCCTCGGCCTCGGCCCAGCGCGCAAATCCCGCCGCGCCGGGGAAGAGCCAGTGTTCCAGCGCGCCGTGAACCAGCTTCCCCACCACCCACGCCGGGGCCCAGGGCCGATCTCCCTCCGGGACCACCCGCCACACCCGGCGCGGCGGATCGCGCTGCGCCTCAGCCGTGTCGGCATCGTCGCACGCAGGCTCCGGCTCTAGCGCGGTGAGCATCGGCAACGACTCCGGCAGGCGGGTGACAGGCACAGCCCGCGCCGTGGCGTGCGCCCCGACCGAGGCATTTCCCTCGTAGAGCGCGCAGGCCACCGGCTGATCCCCGACGCGCAAGGCCACGCGATGAATCACGTCGCCCTCGGCATCGCACACCGGCGCGAGCTCGCTCAGGCGCAGCGCGCCGTCCAGCCGATTCAACCAGCCGGCGAGGCTCACGCCCGCCTTCTTCGTGCCGACCACGCCGCTGAGGAGCAGCAACTCCTGCGCCCGCGTCGCCGCGACGTAGAGCAAGCGATCCGATTCCGCCGCCTCCTGCGCGCCCGCTTCACCCTTCGCCCACTGGTACGCGGCGGATTTCGCCTTGCCGGTGTCATCCGCGAAGGGCGGAACAATACCCAAGTCCTCATCCACCAACACGCCGCCGGAACGCGGCTCCCGCTTCGACGCCTCGCCGATGACCACCACCGGAAACTCCAGCCCCTTGGCCGCGTGGACGGTCATCAACTGCACCGCGCCCTGGCTGAGGGTGTGCGCCTCACTCTCGCGGGTTCCCGCGTCGCGCAACTGCGCCACGTAATCCAGGAACTCCCCCACCCCCACGATCTCGCTGGCGTGGGCGTCGGCCAGCAGCTTGGAGAGGTTGCCCGCCCCGCGCGCCTGGCCCGCCCGCAGCAGCGCCGCCGGGTATCCTGTCGCATCCAGGAAACGCTTGAGCACCTCGGCCACCGTCACCCGGCCCACCTGCGCGTGCAGGTGGCGGATGAGGGCGACGGCCTCGGCAGCCAGCTCAACTTCTGCGCCCAGGAAGTCGAGCGCGCCCTCGCCGAGCGCGGCCCACAGCGAGGCGGCCCCCCGTTCGTCCCGCGCCTGCACCAGCCGGTAGAGCGCCAGATCGCTGAGGCCGCACGCCGGAGAGCGCAGCAGCCCCGCCAGCGTCAGGTCATCGGTAGGATCATCAAGGGCGCGCAGCGCGTTGAGGACGTCCCGCACCTCCGGGCGCTCGTAAAAGCCGCGCCCCGCCACGGTAAGGAAGGGGATGCCCGCCCGTTCCAGCGCGTTTTCGTAGGTGCTGAACGCCGACGAGGCCCGGCAGAGGATGGCGACGTCGCCGTAATCCAGCGGGCGCGCGCAACGCTGGCCCGTGTCGGGATCGCGGCCCTCCAACGTGATGCCCGCGCCTTCCACCAGGGCCACCAGCCGCGCGGCCAGAGCATCGGCAGCCTTGTCCAGCGCGCCGCCCGTCTTGCTGCCCGCGCCCAGGTGCAGCTCGATGAAGGGCGGATGCAGGCCCGCCGCGGGCGTCTCGCGGTGGTGCGCCAACGCGGCAAACGGCTCGATGTAGGGACGCGCCGGGTCTTCCTCCGCACCGAGCACCGGAGCCAGCAGCGCGTTCAGCCCGGCGATGAGGGCGCGGTGCGCCCGGTACGAGGTCGCCAGCGCGTAGGCCGCGCCCCGCCCGGCGATGGTCTGCCGCTCCTCGCGGAAGACGGTGACGTCGGCCCCTCGGAAGCGGTAGATGGACTGCTTGCCATCCCCCACGATGAAACGCTTGCCCGCGCCGCCGTCGAGCAGGTCGAGCAGGTCACGCTGGCGGGCGTTGGTGTCCTGGAACTCGTCCACCAGCAGCGCCAGCACCTCCTGTTGCCAGGTCGCCGCCACCGCCGGATGCTCGCGCAGCAGCGCCAGCGCGCCCGCTTCCAGGTCATCGAAGTCGAGGGCCTGGCGCGCCGCCCTGGCCTCATTGTAAAACGTCAGCGCCCGGTCGTAGAGCCGCAACAATTCCGGCAAGATGGCGGTCGCCAACTCGCGGTCCAGCGCAAGATCGAGGCCCTGACCCACATAGTCGGCCAACTGCTCGTCGTAGTGTACTTGCAGCGCCTTGATGGCGGCCTTCGGATCCGCCGGCGCCCAGTTACCCTTGCGCCCCTTCTGCTTGAGGGTATCGCGCAGCGGGGCCAACCGCGCCGAGACCCCGGCCCAATCCCCGGCGGCCCGCGCCGCCGCGATCTCGTCCCACAGGCGCAGCGTCTCACGCAGTTGCGGGGCCAGCGCGTCCCCGGCGGATTCCGCGCGCGCCAGCGTGCCGTTGGCGCGCACTGCCAGCAGCCCGGCGAACTCGGCCTGCACCGCCGCGTCTTCCACGAAGGCGCGCAGCGGGCGCACCAGCCGCGCCTCCCACGCGGGCCACACGTCCGCGCCCAGCCGATCCCGTGCCTCGGCCACATCCAGCCGCTTGGACAACATCCCCGCCAGGCTCTGGCGCAGGTCATCCACGCCAAAATCGGCGAAGAGCCGGACGGCGCGGGCGTCATCCGCGGCCCAGGCCAGCGCCGCCTCGACGGCCTGCGCCTGCAACAGCGCCGCCTGCGCCTCATCGAGCGTGTCGAAGCGCGGGTCGATCCCGGCTTCGGCGGGATGGTGGCGCAGCAGCTCGCTGCACAAGCTGTGGATGGTGCCGATGCGCGCCGCGTCGAGGGCGTCGTAGACCGCGCGCCAATGCTGACGCGCCCGCCCGTCGAGTGCGCCGCTATCCAGGTAGCGGCGCACCTCTTCGCGCACGCGGTTGCGCATCTCCCGCGCCGCCTTCTTGGTAAAGGTGATGGCGACGATGGAGCGCAGCGGCAGGTCATCCAATAACAATGAGAGATAACGCGCCACCAGCGTGCGGGTCTTACCCGTGCCCGCTCCGGCGGTCACGGCGACATCGGCCCCGCGCGCGATGATGGCGGGGCGCTGCTGCAAGCTCGGAGACATCTGCGCCACAATCGGATGAAGTTCGTCGGTCACGTCAACAGCCTCCACAGGACACCGTCAGGACACCGTTCAAATTGCCTTTGGTTTTGTGAGCACAACAATATCCCCCTCCCCTGGCCCCTCCTACCGGGGGAGGGTAATAGGCAAGCTAACTGTCCCTCCCCCTTGATGGGGGAGGTTAGGAGGGGGTGAAGCTCGCGCCACCACTGCCTCACCATTGCTTCGCCTCGTAGTGCCAGCAAAACGCCACCGTCGGGCAGTAGTCGGGGCAGTTGCCTAGGGGCGGATGGGGCACGAAGTGCCCGCTGCGCGCGCCGCGCACGGCTTCCCAGGCGTAGGCCACGGCCGTCTCCAACGCTTGCGCCACGCCGAACTTTGCCAGCGTGAAGCTGCTGTGCTCTGCGCTGCGGACGTGCCAGTAGAAGCCATCGGCCACGTCGCCCAGGCCGAGCGCGTCCCGCGCCGCCAGGGCGTAGAGCGGAAGCTGGAGCTTCTCCCCCCGCTCGAAGGCCGCATTGCTGTAGCCCGTTTTCCCGCCCAGCTTGTAGTCGATAATGCGGACGCGCCCGTCGGGGGCGCGATCCACCCGGTCGATGAGGCCGCGCAGGCGGAAGGCGTCGGCGCCCTCACGCACCGTCAGCGCCGGGATTTCCCCCAGGCCGAAGCGCTGCTCGTATGCCTGGGGCACGAAGTCGCCCCGCTGCTCGTGGAGCGCGGTCACGGTCTGGCGCAACGTCGCCTCGATTTCGGCGCGGGTCTGCTCCCACCACGCCGTGGGCCGGAACTGCTGCTCGCGCGGCGCGGCATCCAGCACGCTGCGCGCCACCTCCGGCAGGGCCGCCAGAAGCTGATCCAAATCGGCGGGATCGGCCACCGCCTGATAAAGCTGTTCCAGGATGGCGTGGTAAAGGCTGCCCAACTGCGCCGCATCCAGCCCCACCGCCGGAACCGGGCGCGATTCCAGCCGGAGCACGCGGCTCACGAAGAACCAGAAGGGGCAGGCGCGGTAACTTTCCAGGCGGCTGGCGCTCCACACACTGCCGGGACCGAAGCGCTGGCTGAACTCCGCCGCCGCCGAGGTCAGGTTGCCCGTGTGGAGGCCGGGATCGCGCCCGCTGCTGCGCTCCGCCAGCACGCTGGTGGCCCGGTCAAGGGCGGCAATCCGCGCCGCGATCCGCGCGGGGTAGCGCGCCGCCAGCCGCTCCCAAGCCGGGCCAGAAACGGTCGCCATCCCCATCAGCAACTCTTCCACCGAGGCCGCCGCTGCGGGCGCGGGGTAGCTGTGGCTGGTGAGGCGCTGCGGCGCGACATCGACCCGGCGGCGCACCTCATCCCAGTAAGGCGAGGCCTGCCACGGCGCGCCGTTATCGGCGATGCGCGGGCGCGTCAGCAGGAGATAGTCGCGGGGACGCGTGATGGCCTCGTAGAAGTACTCGGCCTCGGAGTTGTCGGGCGAGGGCGCGAGGGCCAGGCCGAAGTCCTCACGCAAGCGGGCGCGGTCGGCGTCGCGCAGGAAGGGGTCTTCGGCCAGAGTCGCCGGGAACTCGCCCTCGGCCAGCCCCAGCACGGCGACAGCGCGGAAGGGCACGCCGCGCGCCTGGGTCACGTCGGCCACCAGGAGCGCCGCGTGGGCGGTGGGATACAGCAGGCGGGTGGTCGCCGCTTCCACCGCCGCCACGAGATCGGCGCAGAAGGCAGCGAAGCCCACGGGCGCGCAGGCCACAGCCTCATCGGCCCAGACCAGGCCGCGCAGCACATCCTTGAAGGCGTTGAGCGCGGCCAGATCGCGGCTTTGCAGCGCCTCGGAGCCGCTCAACGCTCGACGCGCCACGCCCAGGTCATCGCGGACGACATCCTCTTCAGCGGGAGCCGCGTCTCCGATGAGGGCCTCAATCCAGGCGACGAAGTCGCGGCAGGGGTGCGCGCCCGGCGGCGGCGTGATCCGCTGCACGAAGCGGTCGAAGGTCGCACGCAAAGCCCGGGCCGCTTCTCCGGTGGGCACGTTGGCGGAGTCGGCGGGAGCGGAGGCTGCCAGCAACTCGAAAGCCTCGTGCCACTGGCCCACGCCCGCGATTACGCGGCCCCAGCGTGCCACCCGTTCCAGAGCATCGGCGGATGCAGGCGCGATCTCCAGCGCGCTCCAATCGAAGTAGGGGCTGCGCCACGCGGCGACGGTGCGCCGCCAGGGGAAAGCAGCTGCGGGATCGGGCAGGGTGAGGCGAAGCAGGTCGAGCAGCGCGGCGATGGCGGGGTTGCTGCGCAGGGGACGCCCGTCGAGCAGGTGCAGCGGCACGCCGAGCTCCGCCGCCGTCTGCCGGATGAAGGCGCGGTAAGGGGCCACGTCGCGGGCCAGGAGAGCGGCATCGCGCAAGGCCACGCCATCGTGGATGACCCGCGCCTTGAGCCAGCGCAGCGCGGCGCGCACCTCGGCCTCGCGGTCGGGCGCGGCGATGAGGGTCACGCGGTCGGCGGCGGGTTGCGGCGGGCCATCCCCGGCGAAGAGGCTGGATTCGAGATGCGCCAGCACCGGCGCGTGGCGGGTCTGGGGGCCGTCGGGCAGCGGTTCGGCCTGAATACCGAGAGCGGCTTCCAGACGCTCGCGGGTGCGCCGGAAGCGGTGATGCACGAACGGGCGCGCATCCCGCGTCGCGTCGCCGGTGAGGGCGATCACCAACGCATCCACGCGCCCGGCGAGCAACGCCAGTACCCGCGCCTGCACCGAGGAGAGGTCGTCGAAGCCATCGACGAAGAGGTGCGTCCCAACGCAGCCCGCGTCGTGGTTGCGTTCCAGGGCCTCCACCGCCAGCCAGCCCAGCCCGGCGAAATCGGCCCAGCCCTCGCGCTGCACGCGCGTCTGGTAGGCGGCGTAGAGGCGGGCCAGTTCGAGCAGGCGGGGTTCGCCACCGAGGGTTTCGAGTGCCCCGATAAGGGCGTCAGGATGGACGGCTCCGGCTTTCAGCTCGCGCACGAGGCCCTGAAGCACCTGCACGAAGCCGGGGTACGTCCGCAGGGGCGCGTAATGAGCGAGAGGGACATCATCCAGCAGCGCGCGCAGCAGCCGGTACTGGATCGGCTCGGTGAGCAGGACGTAGTGCTCGCCGGCGGCGCGCAGGATGTCGCGGTAGAGGGCATCGAAGGTGGTCACG
>SLSP01000396.1 GCA_007130345.1 Thermoflexales bacterium | reverse complement strand
GGATGTAGGTGCAGCCCGCGCGGGTCAGGTTATGGTAAGCGTGTCCCAATTCGTGAGCCAGGGTTCCCAGGCCCGCGTAGGCCGGCTGGAAATTCGCCAGGATGCGCGATTCGTCGGCGCGTACCCACATGCAGAAGGCCCCGCCGCGCTTGCCGTCGCGGGGTTCGGCGTCAATCCACCGCTCGGCGAAGGCGCGCTCGGCCAGCCCACCCAATCGCGGCGAGAAGGCCGTGAACTCCGCGAGGATGAAGTCGCGGCAACGGTCGAACGTCCACGCCTGCCGGATCTCGCCTAGCGGCGCGAAGAGGTCGTACCAGGGCAAGCGCTCCGCGCCAAGCGCGCGGGCTTTGGCCCGGAGATAGCGGCGGAAGACGGGGAAGGCTTCTTCAGCCGCCGCCATCATCGCGCGCAGCGTCTCGCGGTCAATGTGATTGTTGAAAAGCGCCACGTCCAGCGGGCTGTCCCATCCGCGCTGCTGGCTGAGGGTGAGCATCTGCCCCTTGACGCTGTTGAGCGCGGCGGCGATGGGCATTTCGTGAGCCTGCCAGGCGGCCAATTCCGCCTCGTAAGCGCGCCGCCGCGTGTCGCGGTCGGCATCGAAGGCAAGGTTGCGGATTGCCGCGATGGGCAGGTCCCGGCTTTCCCCGTCCAACGCGACGCGGGCCGTAATCTGGGAGGTGTAGTTGTCATAGAACTTGGCCCACGCCTGCCCGCCGGTGAGATTCATCTCCGTCGCCAGCGATTCTTCCGCGGGCGACATCAGGTGCGCGGCCTGCACGCGCGCCTTGTGGATGGCGTAAGCGTGCGCGCGGGCCACCTCCGACGCGGCCAGCAGCGCGTCCGCATCGAGGCTGCCGAGCCAGGCCGTCAGGCGCGTGTTGAGCTTCTCCAGCGTCATCCGGTGCCGGGCGAATTCGCTGAATCTGGTTTGGGCCAGCATATTGCGCGAGTCGGTGGCGGTAAAGCCGGTGATGTAGGCGTAGAGCAGATGCGCCTGGGTACTGACGGCGTCCAGGCCGGTCAGCGCGCCTTCGAACACCGCCACCGTCGCGGCGTCGATGGCGGGCGGCGTCTCGCGCAGCATCACGGCGTGGTCGTCGAAGTATTGCCCCAATTCGTCCAGGGCTGCGGTCAGGGCCGCGCCGGCGGCCTCGAATTCGGGGCTATCCAATCCCGGAAAGATAGGGGTCATATCCCAATGGGGCAAAGGGTGTGAAGTCATCTAGGGGTCTCCTTGTCGCGTCGAAAGTCTCTGTTATCAGCCGGGCTTCAGCTTACATCAGAGAGGTGAAAGGTCAAGGCCCGGTTTATAGCGCCACCGCGCAGCCCAGGCCGGGCACATCCGTGGCGATGAGCCAGCCATCTTCCAAGAGGAATCGCTGCTGGGTGGGGTCGTTGGCGATGTCAAAATGGCCGTCGAGGTCGGCGTAGCGGACGCCGGGACTGCTCAACGCCAGGGCCAGGCCCGCCGCGCTGAGGAGCGCGGGTTCGTGGACGCACCCCACCATCGCCGTCATCCGCGCGGCGCGGGCAATCACTTCGACCTGGCGGGCCGGATGCAGGCCGCCGCACGTCGCCAGCTTGACGCTGAGGCCGTCGGTGGCCCGGTGTCCGGCCAATTCCAGCGCCGATTCTGGACCGGTAACGCTCTCATCGGCCAGCACCGGGAGCGGGCTATGCGCGGTCACGCGGGCCAGCGCTTTCACCCCCGCGCCGACGGGCGTGGGCTGCTCCAACATCTCCAGGCGGCCTTCCAGGGCGCGCGCCACGTCGATGGCCTGCGCGATGGTGTAACCCTGGTCAGCATCCAGCCGCAACACCACATTGGGCAGCGCGTCGTTCACCGCGCGTACCCGCCGCACATCCTCGTGAGGGGCGACGCCGCCCTTGAGCTTGAGCACGCGGAAGCCCTGCCGGGCGCGATCCTGCGCCATCTCCACCGTCTCCTGAATCGTGCCCAGGCTCACGGTGATGGAGGTCTGAATGCGGTCGCGGTAGCCGCCGAGCAGGCGGTGGAGCGGCATACCGGCGGCCAGGCCGAGCAGGTCGTGGAAGGCCAAGTCGAAGGCGCAGAGGGCCGCCGGCGTCCCCTGCGCGAGCGGGGCTAGTTCTGACAGGGCGTAGGCCGTGTTCAGCGGATTGAGGTCGCGGGCGCGGTCGGCGCAGGCGCGGGCTGCGCGGGTCACGCTCTCCAGCGATTCGCCGGTGAGCGCGGGATCGAAGGCGCCACAGCCCCAGGCCGCGCGCCCGTCGCGGGTCTCGATGCGGACGAAAACCGCGCCTACGGTGTCCACCTCGCGCTCGGCGTGGTAGGCCGTGCGATAGGGCAGCCGCAGGTGCAGGGTTATAGGGGTAACTTCAATATGGCCGATTTGCATACAGCGCCTCCGGGATAGATTTCACGTCTTCAGCAGGGTTATTATACGAAAATCTGCCAAAATCACCATGCCCGCGACGGGATAACCCGTCAGTTTTGTGAGCCAACCGCTCAAAAACTGGCTCGAAGTCCCCGTCTCGGGGACGGTTCAAGCGAGCGCTGCCGATTTAGCCGCCCCCGGGGACGAGGGCTTGGCGCGTGTTCAGAAAACTGAGCCATTACGCGACGCGCAAGGTTTTGCGCTTATCTGAGGTTGATGATACCATGAGGCAGAAGATTGAGAATTGGAGCGTGAAGTCCTGGGGAATCCAGGAAGGGAGCTAACCGTGAAAGCGAGCATGAGATGGTTCAGCGTGGCCTTGCTGATCGTGATGGTAGCATGTAACGGCGGCGGGTCGGTGCGCGGGATGTATGGGACGTGTCGCACCGCTGGTAGTGAGGGCGAGTGTGAAGGCGGTTTCCGCCAGCTATCCGGGCGGTATATCCACCGGATCGAGGCGACGCGACACTATCGGATGGGCGATGAGGTATTTGTGGAGGCGTGGGTCTCCGTGGAGGAAGGCCGCGTGATGGTCATCATCGAAGCGCCAGACGGCGTGGACATCGCAGCCGAGGCCGCGCCGGGCGAACCGGCGTCCATTGCGGGCCTGACGACGACCGGGCGGATGTCTGAAGAAGTCCACGTCCCGATTATCTACGAGGCTCTTGAAGAAACGGTGACTGGGATTGAGTACCATGTGACCTTCCGAGAACCGTAAGTAAGCCGGTTTCTGGCACATTAACGTGGAGCAGACGGGTGTCTGCCCCACGTTTTTTGTTTGATAGATCAAAAAATCCCGGAGATGTTTCCGGCAACCTCTTTGGGACGCGGGCTTGGGCTTTAGGCCGTTATTTTTTCAGCATCGCGTTGGCCCGCGTGTAAACCAGCAAGCCGCCCCACAAGACGCTATAGAAAATCCACAGCCAGCGTTGCAACGGGACGGCGGTGTAATAGCCGACGCCCAGAACGTGATGCAGGGAAAAGCCCATAATCGCAACGGCCAGGATGTCGTGGAGCCAAAGCCAGGGATCGCGCTTCAGCTTCAACTTGGCACGCCAGACACAGGTCGCGGCGATGACGACGAGTAGCAGGAACGCGATCACGCCAGAGCGCAAGCGTCCGGTTCCCGAAAAGAGATTGAACGCGATCATATTGCGGGGATTGCCGAGCACCAGAGCCACCGGGTGGGCAATGAGCAGATAGAGCGCGGCCAGAGAAACATCGATGTGAAATTTGAGCAGCGCGCGTTGTCCAAAAATATCGGTGAGGAAAGCAATCCGCGCCATCGGCACAAACTGCCAGCCCATCAGCGCGAAACCGATAAAGCCCAGGGCCACCGCGCCATCCCGCCACCATTGGCGACTCGCCGGCTGTGGCGCGAGCAACATAATTAGGATCGGGGCCAGTGTGCCCAAGATAAACAGGCCTAGGGTTAAACGTTTCTTAAGAGATTCTGTCATCTTTTACTCCTCTGATTTGCACCCTGGTAAATCTAGGCTATGATTTGTAATATAGTAGATCATATCTGGTTAATTGCAAATGAGGACAAGACGGATATATACTGCTTTGCAATCAACTCAAACTAGGAGGCGAATATGAAGTGGGCAAAAATTATCATCGGCGTCGTCATTTTAGCTATGTTACTTGCGGTGGGTCAGACGACGTTCTCGTTTTTCAGTCCACCGGGTGAGTCGCTGGATACTATCGCGGCCAAGTGGACGCAGTCGGGCCATTCGGATCGTACCTCGATATCGTTCACCTACTGGGATGACGACGAACCGCCGGTAATCCCTGAAAACTGCGCGAAGTGTCACAGCCTGTATGGATACCTGGACTATCTAGGGCTGGATGGCCGGACACCGGGCCAGGTGGACGAGCCGGCCCCGGTGGGCAGCGTGATTTATTGCTATGCGTGCCACAGCCAGGCGGCCCATGCCCTGGACAGCGTCGTCTTCCCCGGCAATACGGAAGTCACCGGGTTGGAATGGGGGGAAGCCAATTGTATGAACTGCCACATGGGACGGCAATCTACGGCGACCGTCAATGACGCTATCGGCAACGTGGGCGATGATGACGTTATGGAAGGACAGGGCTTCATCAACGTGCATTATGCCGTGGCCGCGGCTACCCAGTTAGGCAGCGAGGCGGCGGGCGGCTATCAGTACGCGGGCAAGGAGTACGTGGGCCGCTATCCGCACGTCCCCGACTACGCGACCTGTACCGATTGCCACGACGCGCACAGCGGCCAGATCACTCCGGCAGATTGCGCCCCGTGTCACGCCAACGTCGTCGCCTACGATGACCTGTACGACATCCGCGAACTTCCCACCGACCACGATGGGGATGGCGATACGCAAAAGGGCATCTACTACGAAATCCAGGCGCTGCACGCAGCGCTGTACGATGCCATCGAGGCTTACGCCGCCGACGTCCTCGGCGAACCTATCGGCTACGCCTATGGCTTCCCCTATTGGTTCGTCCGCGACCCGGAGACCGGCGAGGTGCTGCCCGGATTCCCGAATCGGTATATGTCCTGGTCGCCCCGGTTGCTGCGCGCGGCTTACAATTACCAGTTTGTCAACAAAGACCCCGGCGCATTTAGCCACAATCCGGAGTACGCCCTCCAACTGCTCTACGATAGCCTGGAAGACCTCGCCGCGCGCGTGCCGGTGGCGATGGAGCAGTACACGCGGCCCTGATGCCGGTGTGGAAATGTCCCGTGTCGGCGTGGCAACGCGACGCGGCGGCTTGACAAAGTTATGACTTGCGGTACAATCAACAGCGTGTGGGTGAAGTTCACCCATGTGCGCCGAAGTGGCGGAATAGGCAGACGCGCTGCGTTCAGGGCGCAGTGAGGTTTACCCTCATGTGGGTTCGACTCCCACCTTCGGCACAGAAAGGCATAGAAACAGCCCCCGAAATCGGGGGCTGTTTTGCATGGCCGGGAACGTCTCACAACCGGGCGATCATCTCATCCCGGTGGAAGATGCGCGCGCTATACCACAAAATGGCGGCGTCAATCAGCCAGAAGACGAGGCCAACGATGACCAGGACGCCGATGCTGAGGTACATCACGCCGGAGACCTGGCCGAGCAGCAACAGCACCACCGGCAAGACCACCACACTACCAATTTGATACGCCTCCTGGAAACTGTTCGTCTTGGCCGAGACCAGAATCATCGCGCTGAGGCCCAATCCGGCGGCCGGCGGCGCGACCCAGATCACCAGCACCATCCACATCAGGTTGGGGAAGAAGACGCGGCCCATTGTGGGCCAGGCGGCGGCGTTGACCACTACCCCGTAGAGCACAAAGCTGACCAGCGTGACCGCCAGAGCCGGAATCCACGCGGTGAGGAGCTTGCCCACCAGCAGTTCGGTGTCGGTGGTCGGCGTGTAGATGAGGGCTTCGAGCGTTTTGCGCTCCTTCTCGCCAGCGAAGCTGTTAGCGGCGATGGTGCTGGCGACCATCAACGGGATGATGAGGAACATCGGCGCGAAGAAGTGCAGCACCAGCAGTTCGACCATCACTTGATCCAGGGACATCGCGGCATAACGCGCCTGTTGCTCTGGGGGCATCGCTTGCAGCATCATCTCGAAGTCCGCATCCGCGCCGGGGGCATCGGCGATGGCCGGCGCGAACAGCGCGATGCCGCCGGGAAGCAGCACCATCATGATGACGGGCAGAACAATCATCGGGATGAGGATACCCTTGCTGCGCAGGACAACCAGCAAATCGCGGCGGGCGAGGGCCTGAATAGCGCGCCAATTCATGGTACGACCTCCTCGTGCAGTGCGAAGTAGACGTCTTCCAGCGTCGGCTCCTGGGGCGCGAAGCGGTAGACGCGCCCCCCGGCGTGAACCAGGGCCGCCAGCAGGTCGGGCAGCGCGGCGGGTTCGGAGACCCAGAGCGAAGCGCGGCCTGTCGGCTCATCGGCGGGCGCGTCCCACGTCACCTGGCGGGCCTGGGCGTGGCGTTTGAGCGCGTCCAGGGCGGTGGCGGCGGTGGCGGCCTCAAGCTCGATCTCCAGGCGGACGCCCTTCCACAAGCTGCGCGCCAGTTCCGCCGGGGTGCCGAGGGCGACGGCGCGGCCCTGTTCCATCACGGCGACGCGGGAGCAGAGCTTTTGCGCTTCGGCCAGATTGTGCGTGCAGAGCACGACGGTGTGTTGTCCATCGTGGCTGAGGCGGCGGATCAGGTCGTGAACGCGGCGCGTGGCGACGGGATCAAGGCCGCCGGTTGGCTCGTCGAGGAAGATCAGCTCCGGCTGATGAATCAGCGTGCGGGCCAGGGCGAGGCGCTGCTTCATCCCCTTGCTGTACCCGCCGACGGGTTCGGCGGCGCGCTCGTCCAGCTCGAAGTCGCGCAGGAGTTGCCGGGCGCGGGGCGCGATCTCGGCAGCCGGTACGTCGTAGAACTGCGCGTAGATGTGCAGATTCTCGTGGGCGGTCAGCTTCTCGTCAAGGGCGGGCGTCTCGGTGAGGACGCCGGTGCGCCGCCGCACGGCGACGCCCTCGCGGGTGGGATCAAGCCCGAACACGCGCGCGCTGCCCGCGTCCACGCCGAGCACGCCGTTGAGCAGGCGCACCGTGGTCGTCTTCCCCGCGCCGTTGTGGCCGAGGATGCCGAAGACCTCGCCCGCTTCGATGGCGAGGGTCAGGCCATCCACGGCCACCGTCTCGCCAAAGCGGCGGGTCAGGTTATCGGTGGTGATGATGAGATGGGGTGTCAAGTGAGCCTCCTGGGTGTTAAAACGTCAGAAAATGCTGCGGATCATCAGCAAAAAGCCGAAGATCATCAGGGGGATGCCGACCACTGCGCCGATGACGGTCGCCGTGAGCAGGCCGCCCACAATCATAAAGACCAAGCCGAGCACGGCGGCGATCAGGCGTCCGGTCAGTTGCAAAACAGAACTGACGAGCCACCACACGGCGGCGAAGGGCCATAAAATCCACGGGATATTGCGCGCACGTCCAGTTCTGCGCGGGCGTCGGGTTCTCTTGTCTGCCATTGTGATCCTCCTTTGGAACGGATGCAACGGATATAACGCAGTAGCGCGAAACTAACCCTGTGAGAATCCGTGAAATCTGTGTTTATCCGTGTCCCAAACAGGGTGACTTTTGCGGTATTGCGATATAACAACGATGGGTGCGGATAAACTTAGCTCCGCGCTATAGTCTTTTACGCAAAATCTACGTGAAGGTTGCATCGGAGATCGCCCCCCTGCATCTCGAAGACGAGATTGCAGACTTCGGGAGTCTGGAAGTTTACGGCGCGCTCAACCTGGCCGCCAACTCGTCAGCCAGGGCGTCCAATTGCGCGTGACAGGCATCCCCGGCAGAGGTGCGATCCCGCAGGACGCGCAGCAACAAGACCAGCGCGTTGTCGCCGGGCGCGTTGTGACGCTCCAACAGCTTCTCCATCACCGCCTCGACGCGCTCCTGGGGATTATCCCGCGCGGGCAGCAGATCGCGCCATTGGCTGATGCGGCTATCCACAAACAGCGGAGAAAGCGCGTTGTCGCTGCGGAAGGGGCCGCAACGGAGGAGCGTGGTTTGCAAGCGGCGATAGAGTTCCGGAGAGATGTCCGGCGTCTCTGGTGTTAGAATCTCCGCTTTGCCGATGGGTTGTAAAAGCGGTGAGATTGCCCCCGCCGTTGCCAGTCTGTACTTCTCTTCTAGCTCTGCTACCTCGCGCCGCTTGTCCTCCAATTCAATCTGCAAATGCACCGGGATGTGCAACGTACCGAACCCGGCGACTTGGGTTTCGAGAATTTCAAGG
>SLSP01000319.1 GCA_007130345.1 Thermoflexales bacterium | reverse complement strand
TTACCGTCTAAGTCGAAGAATAACAAATCGGGGGGATTGAAGCGTCGCGCCAAAAAGCGGGAGGTTCCAGGGGGGATAACACAACGTGAGCACGTTTGCACGTGCTCACGTTCACACCTATCTCAACCCAAACTGTCTACATCACTCATACCGCAGCGCGTCAATCGGATTGAGCGCGGCGGCGCGTTGCGCGGGATAGATGCCGAAGAAGAGGCCCACGGCGGCGGAGAACAGCGTCGCCAGGAGCACCGATTGCGGCGTGAGGACGGCGCGGAAGCCATCCTCGCGCAGCAGGTAGGTGACGATGGCCGCCCCAGAACCGCCGAGCAGGATGCCGATCCCGCCGCCGACCATCGAGAGGAGCACCGCCTCGGTGAGGAATTGCCACAGGATGTCGCGTCTGCGCGCGCCCACGGCCTTGCGCAAGCCGATCTCGCGCGTGCGCTCGGTCACAGAGACGAGCATAATGTTCATGATGCCGATCCCGCCCACCAGCAGGCTGATCCCGGCAATCGCGCCCAGGAAGACGGTCAGCACGCCCGTGATCTGCTGAAAGGTGCCGATGATGTCCGACTGGCTGATGGCCGTGAAGTCGTCGGGTTGGCCGGGTAGGATGCGGTGACGCTGGCGTAGGATTTGGGACGCCTCCTCGATAGCGGCGTTCATCCGATCCTCCGAAACGGCCTGGACGTAGATGAACGAGAGGCGCGGTTCGCCCCGGTTGGTGCGGCGCGGGAAGATGCGGCTGAGGGCCGTGTTCAGCGGGATGAGTACCACAGCGTCCTCGCTGCCGAAGCTCCCACCCCCGCGCACTTCCAGCACGCCGATAATGCGGAAGGGCACGCCGTTGACACGGATCACCTCGCCACTCGGATCGGGCGTGTTGGGGAAGAAGTAGTTGGCCGTATCCTGGCCCAGCAGCGCGACGCGGGCCGAGCCTTGATTGTCGGCCTGCGAGATGAACTGGCCTACACGCGGTTCCCAGTTGCGCACAAACATATACTCCGGCGTGACGCCCTGGACATCGACGGTGCGCTCGCGACCCGGCGTAGTGACGCGGGCCGAGCCTTGTACCAGCGGGGCCACCCGCAGGATGTCCGGCGCGGCTATGGGATCGCGCAGCGCCTCGGCGTCGCGGAGCGTGAGGTAGGCCGGGCGCGTCAACTCATGCTCGAAGGAGCCGGGGATGAGGAAGAAGAGGTTGCTCCCGATGGACTGGAACTGCTCGGTGATGTAGGTTTGCACGCCTTCGCCCACCGACATCAGCGTGATGACGGCCCCCACCCCGATGATGATGCCGAGCATCGTGAGCGTGGCGCGGAGTTTGTTGGCGGCGAGGGCCTTCATCGCCAGACGGATGCTTTCCCAGAGTTTCATCAGGCGGCCTCCTGGGCCAAAATCGCGTCGGCCTGGGTGGGATTAGCGACGATCTCTTCCTCGGTGATCTTGCCATCGAAGAGGTGAATGACGCGCTGCGCGTAGTGGCTGATGCGCGGATCGTGCGTCACCAGCACCACGGTGATACCCTCCTCGCGGTTGAGACGCTGGAGAATCGCCATCACCTCCTGGCCCGATTTGCTGTCCAGGTTGCCCGTCGGCTCGTCGGCCAGGATGATGGCCGGTGCGTTGACCAGCGCCCGCGCGATGGCGACGCGCTGTTGCTGCCCGCCCGAAAGCTCGTTGGGCGTGTGATCGAGACGCTCGCCCAGGCCCACCGATTCCAGCATCGCGGTGGCGCGTTGCCGCCGCTGGCGCGGGGAACTGCCCGCGTAGACCAGGGGCAGGATCACGTTATCCAGCGCGGTGGTGCGCGGCAGCAGATTGAAGCTCTGGAAGACGAAGCCCACTTTGTGATTGCGCACCCCGGCCAGGCTGTCGTCGCTCATCTTGCTCACGTCCTTGCCGTCGAGAGCGTAATGGCCCCACGTCGGCTGGTCGAGGCAGCCGAGGATGTTCATCAGCGTGGACTTTCCCGAACCCGATGGCCCCATAATGGCGATAATCTCCCCGCGCTGGACGGCCAGCGAAACCCCGCGCAAGGCGTGGACTTCGTTTGTGCCCATCTTGTAAATTTTGTGCATATCCCGGATCAAGATGACGATGTCTTTGTTACTCATTCGTGACCCTCCTGGCTACTGCCCCCGCGAAGGCGGGCCGCGCATCTCCAGCAGACTCCCGCGCTCTTCCGTGACCAGGGCCACAACGTCGCCCACCTCCAGCCCGCTGAGCACCTCCGTGAAGGCGTCGCTGCGCTCGCCGGTGGTGATGTCGGCCCGCTCCACGCCATCGCCCACACGGACGTAGACGTAGAAGCCCGCCGCGTCGGTGCGGATGGCCCAGTTGGGAACCAGCAGCACGTCCTCGACCACGCGGGTCTGGATGACGACGTTGGCCGTCATCCCGTCGCGCACATCCACATCGCGGGTGTCGGTCAGGCGCACGCGCAGCGGATAGGCGATAATGCCCATCACCGGCGAGGGGAGCGTGGTGATGCTCTCCACAACGCCATCGAGGGCCTGATCGGGATAAGCGTCCAGCTTCACCTGCACGGACTGGCCCACATTCACGCTGCCGATATCGATCTCGTCCACCGTGACCTGCACGTAAAAGCTGGAAGCGTCGATCAACGTGATGGCCGGCATCCCGGTCGAGGCCGGCGCGCCCGGATTGACGTTGACCGCAGCCACGACGCCATCGAAGGGCGCGGTGAGGACGGCTTGCTCCAGACTGTCGCGCGCCTGTTGCAGATTGAGCCGCGCCTGCTCGATTTGCAGCTCCGTCTGGCGCACCTGATTCTCTTCGGCGGGGGATTCCAGCGATTCCAAATCCTCCACGGCCTGACGGTAACTGTTGTAGGCGATGAGCCACTGGCTGTTGGCCTGTTGGATTTGCAACTCAGCCCTGACCTGGGTAATGCCCACGTTGCCCTCAGCCTCGACGTAGGCCACGTAAGCCCCGGCCCCGTGGACCTCGGGCAGATTGAACTGCTCAATCATATCCTGTGCGCTCTGATACGCCTCCTCGGCGCGTTCTAAGAAGTCCTGCGCCTGGCGGATGCTGAACCCGCCCTGCGCCAGGGCCGCTTCTTGATTGGCGCGGGCCACTTCCAGCGATTGCGCCGCCTGCTGCACCGTCCAGCGCGCCAGTGCGAGCGCGTCCTCGCTCGGCGGCTCCAACAACATTGCCAGGCTGAGTTCCGCCTGCTCCAGCGCGATCTCGGCCCGGCGGAGGGCGTGCTCCATATCGGCGGTCTTCAGGCGGGCCAGCACTTCGCCCTTCGTCACGGCATCGCTCATCGCCACAGTCACCTCGGCGACGACGCCCGGTATCTCGAAGCTCAGAGCAACGGTGTCGTTAGCCGCGACGTTGCCACTGGCCGGCACCGTGATGTCCAAATCGCCCCGCTGGATAGCCTCTTCGCGCAGGATGTCCTCTGCCGTGAAGCTGCGCGCCTGCCCACCCCCGCAGCCGGCGGCGAGCAAGAGCAGCACGAGGATCAAAATCAGTCGGATGCTCCACTTTTTCATAGCAAGCTCCCTGAAAATAACGCGCGAACGTGTAAACGTATGCACATGCTTACGTGGCTACTGGCCCTGGGGAAGAAACACGCGCTCTTCTGTGACCAGGGCGACGACGTCGCCAGCCTGGACGCCGGACAGCACCTCGGTATCCGTCTCACTGCGCGCGCCGATGGTGATAGGCTGCTGCCGGAAGGTCTCTCCGGTCACGACATAAGTGTAGAACGTGCCGGCTGTCCGATCCGTGCGGATGGCCCAGTTGGGGATGAGGAGGACGTCCGGCATCTCGCGCGTGCGGATGAGGACGCTGGCCGTCATCCCATCGCGCAGGGCGATGTCGCCGGTATCAATGAAGGCGACGCGCAGCCGGTAGCTGATGACCCCGCCGACGGTGGTGGCGGCCGGCGCGATGACCTCGACCGCGCCGCTCAGCAGGCTGTCGGGATGCGCGTCCAGCACAATTTCGACGAATTGGCCCACGCTCACCTGGCCGATCTCGATCTCGTCCACGGTCACATCAACGTAGAAGACGCTGTCATCCACCAGGATGGCAGCGGGCGTGGCCGCCGGCGCGGGGACGCCGGCCTGGAGGTTCACAGCAGCCAGCACGCCCGCGAACGGCGCGACGAGTTCCGCGTCGGCCAGGCGCGCTTCGGCCTGCTCCAAATTGAGGCGGGCCTGCTCTACCTGTAGCTCCATCTGGCGGATTTGGTTCGCGGTGGGGCCATCTTCGAGGCGCGTGAGGGCCTGCTCGGCCTGCCGGAAGCGCGTGGACGCGGCCATCCACTGCTCCTGGGCCTGCTCACGGAGCGTTTCCGCGTTCAGTTGCGCGATGTGCTCCTGTTCCAGCGCGTTATGGTAAGCGGTGCGCGCGCGCTCCTCGCCGGGCGTGCCCTCGGCAGCGACGAGGTCGCGGTGCGCCTGCTCTCTATCACGCTGCGCCTGCACCAACAGCGCGTTGGCGTCAACCCCGGCGGTCTGCTGCCCGATGCGCGCCACCTCGAGGGCCTGCGCCGCGCTCTGGCGACCCAAGCGCGCCAGTTCCACTTGCGCCTCGTCCGGTGGCTGCATCAATCGGGTGAGATCGAGGCGGGCCTGCTCCAACGCGATCTCGGCCTGGCGGACGGAGCGTTGCAGAGCGGTCGTGTCCAGCCGGGCCAGCACCTCGCCGGAGGCCACGCGGCTATCCCGCGCGGCCAGCACCTCGGCCACGACGCCCGTCGCGCTGAAGAACAGGTCGCGCTTCTCGTTGACCGCGACGCTGCCACTGGCGGGCACCGTGATCTCCAAATCGCCGCGCCGGATTTCGGCGGTGCGCAGGATTTCTGCATCGCTCTGCTGCGCTTGCAACTCGCGCCACCAGAAAAAGCCGGCAATAGCCCCCGCAATCAGCCCGATGATGAGCAAACCGGTGAGTAATTTTTTCATAGAGACCTCTTATGACTCTACTGAAAGCCCTCTAAAAATCCGATTTTTTAGAAAGTTGATCCTACAGATAGATTTTTCACGTGCGAATTTCATCTAGGTAGTAGGTCGCGTGTGGAAAAATCGGATTTTTGCCCTTTTTTCAGGGGAGTCCTCTTATGGGATCGGGTTCAATACTATGACCCCGGTCAATATTGACCGGGGTCATAGTATACCATAAAGGCATGGGGAGACAAGCGCGAGTTGACGCCAGGCCAAAAGCTGCTATGATGGGCCGTGGGCGGTTAGCTCAGTTGGTTAGAGCGCCTCTCTTACACGGAGGAGGCCGTAGGTTCGAGTCCTATACCGCCCACAAGGTTAAATTGAGTAAAGGCGGGTATTTAGTCTATTCGTTTTGTAGGAAACCGGCTATGAAAAAAGGGCGCTAAAATGCCAGAAGATTTTGAAAAATGGATTACCACGGCGGAAGCTGGCGAGCTATCAGGCTATAACGTTTATCACGTAAGGCGCTTGGCCGTGCAAGGCAAGATCGAAGCGAAGAAACAAGGGCGCGATTGGTTCTTGAGCAAGTCCAGCTTGTTGGAGTATGTGGAGCGGATGCAAGCGTTAGGCCCTGCAAAACATGACCCCTGGCGAACAGGGGCAAGACAACACGACGAAGACGAAGCCGAAGCCGGGGACTAACCCGGCTTTTTTGCTGGAAAAAAAGGGGGATTGCTATTGCAATCTCTCTTTTTTCGTGTTATACTATGTTCGCACGTTGGATAATCCAACACAAGAACTTAGTAAGGGGGAAATCGATGGAGAATTACAACAATTACAGGCGTGAAAAGCAGTTGACGTTAATTTTGGCTGGCATCTTCGAGCGGTTGCCACGGCAAGAAGACGACCTTCAAACCGTTTGGGAGAAGATCGGGGTGGTCAAGTCCCTGGTTTACTGGGGCTTGTTGGGAGACGGTTGGCTAGACCTTCCCCTCAACGAGCGTGAAGACGCGGTGCGCGAAACCTTGCCAGACTTGCGCAAAGAGTGCGCTTTGTACTTGTTGCCACCGCGTGAAAGGGGGAAGTAATGCTACAAGGACATGTCACTACACGGGACGCGGCGCGGCTGGCGGGGCTGTCGGTGGGGCACGTTCGGCGGCTGGTCAAGACGGGCATTGTCGAGGGTGTCAAGGTCGGTAGGGACTGGCTCATAGAGCGTGCGGCGCTGCTGGCTTACGTCGAAGCGCAACGGGCGCTAGGCAATCAAAAACATAACCCGTGGCGTGAAGGGCTGATACAGCAAGGCCGGGGACGGCGGGGGGACGTGTGAACACGCTTGAGGCCGTCGAAGAATTCTTGCTGGCAAAGCGGGCGGGGGGAAGGTCCCCGAGGACCCTAGAACGCTATGAGGGCGTGCTGATGGCGTTCTGTACGTTAGCCGGGGGGCGGGACTTGGACGGTATCACCCCCCGGCTGCTGCGGCGGTTCCTGGCATCGTATCAAGAACGGGGATGCACTGCGGAAACCGTCTTAAGCCATTATAACGTTCTGCGGTGCTTTTTCAATTGGGTGCAAAAAGAGTATCGGCTGGCTCATAATCCGATGGGCGCGGTAGACCGTCCCTTGACCCCCACTTTGCTACCCAAGAGCTTAACCCCGGCTCAAGTGACGGCCTTTCTTGAAGCCGTCAAGAACACGCGAAAGCCAGCGCGCAACCTGGCGTTGGTAATGCTGATGCTGGATACAGGCTCGCGCGTGGGGGAAGCGTGCGGCGTGCTGCTTGAGCATCTCGATTTGGACAAGCAAGAAGTGCGCGTGTTAGGTAAAGACCGGCGCGAGCGGTTGCTTCCCATCGGCCCGGAAACCGTCGCGGCGTTGCGGCGGTACATCGAAGGACGCAAGGACGGCTTGCCTTGCGTCTTTGTCTCTTACCGGGGCGGCGTCCCCCGGCAAATGAGCGTTAGAGTGGTGCAAAGCCTTTTCAAGCGGATAAGTAAGACCGTGGGCTTTCACGTAAACCCGCATTTGCTGCGAAGCACCTTCGGCTCAATGTGGATCATCAACGGCGGCGATGAAGAGAGCTTGCGGCAAATGATGGGACATACAACTTACGCAATGACCCGGCGCTATGTCAGGCTGCGGGTAAAGGACTTACACAACAAGCATTCTCAATTTTCCCCCCTGGCGGGGGATTCAGACCGGAGAAAAGACGATGACCACAGTTGACGGGCTTTTGAGACAACGCGCGATAGAGTCGCTCATAGCTGATTGGCGCGAAGGCACAGCCGGAATGACCGAGACCGAGCGCGCCGTGTTCCTGGCGCAGTCCCTAGACCTAGCAGCACGGGGAGCGCAACGTGAGAAGGCATCACAACAAGCGTGGTCGCGAATAAACTTTCAGTTGACGTTAGCACAGATGGCGCGCCAAGCTGTCAGAGATGCGGCGCGGGGAGGTGCAGCATGAGCAACCTACTGCAATGCCCACATTGCGGACAAGCATTGGAGTTGACCGTAACGGCGGGGGGTTCTTTCTCCCGCTCCGGTGGACGGCCTGCAACGGTGGGGGGTTCTTTCCCCAACTTCGAGCGGCGGGGGGACATTCAGCGGCGGATCGCCCGGCGGCCCTATGCCCTGGGCGCGGTTGCGGGGACTTTCGACGAGTGGGACGAGTTACGTTTCGAGCAACCAACGCGGCCCGCGTCCCGTGAGGCTGACGTCGTCGTCCCCCTGCTCCAAGCGTTGGTGTCGGGCGCGTTCGCCGGTGTCGTCGTTACCGGCGCGGCTGCCGGCCTCGCTTGGCGGCTGGCCTGGCCGGTGGGCTTTGTCCCCCTGGCCGGTCTCCTGGCCGGTGTCGGTGTCACCTGGCAACGTTGGGAGCTGCTGCTGGACGATAGCCGGGGACTGCTGCGCAAGGTCGAGGAGTTTATCAAGCGCGGCGACGATGGCGCGGGGGTGGCGCTAGCGCCTCAGGTCCAAATCGAGGTGCAGCACGTAGACGCGAACGGCGGCGGCGTGCGGCGGATTGAGTATGACCGGCTGCCGGTTGACGTGGAGACGCTGCGCCACGTCTTCACAGCGTACATGGGGGGACGCTGCCAGCTATCACGGCGCGGCCTGTCAGACTTGCCAAGCATCGGCAAAGACCGGGCGCGGGATATTCTAGCGGCGCTAGAAGAAGCCGGGTACATCGGCTACCCGAACGGGCGCAATCATCCAGATGGCGCAGAGCTTACCAGTAAGGGACGGGCGGTTGCAAAGTCCCTGTAGGCCCTTCCGG
>SLSP01000256.1 GCA_007130345.1 Thermoflexales bacterium | reverse complement strand
TTGATACTACAGATAGATTTTTCGCGTGCGAATTTCAT
Organism: Thermoflexales bacterium; assembly: GCA_007130345.1. Taxonomy (GTDB): domain Bacteria; phylum Chloroflexota; class Anaerolineae; order B4-G1; family SLSP01; genus SLSP01. The sequence goes on along the minus strand of SLSP01000256.1, from coordinate 8,169 downwards.
ATAAGTAGTAGGTCGCGTGTGGAAAAATCGGATTTTTGGATTTTTGCCCTTTTTCCAGGGGAGTCAACGGATGCGGTGCTCCCCTATGCACGGGGGCAGTGGCTACTCCGATCTTTCCATCACGAAGAACTGCAAGCGATCTCCTTCCTGCACATCGTCGAAGTCCTCGACCCTGACGCCACATTCAAACTGCTGCTTCACCTCGCGCACGTCCTTCTCGAAGCGCTTGAGGGAGTCGATGTACCCCTCGTGGATCACCGCGTCATCGCGGAGGACGCGCACTTGCGCGTTGCGGCGGATCAGGCCATCGTTCACGTAGCACCCGGCGATGCGGCCCAGGCGCGGAATCTCGAAGGTGGCGCGGACGGTTGCCATCCCGATGATCTTTTCCTCATAGGTGGGATCGAGCAGCCCGGTGAGGGCCTTTTCCACATCGTCGATGATCTCGTAGATGATGTCGTAGGTCTGGATTTTCACGCCCTGGCTGTCGGCGGCGCGGCGCGCGGCGGCATCGGGATCGACGCGGAAGCCGATGACGATCCCTTCGGAAGCCGTCGCCAGCGTGATGTCGGATTCGCTGATATTGCCGGCGGCGGCGTGGATCATGTTGACCTTCACTTCCTCGTTGCTCAGGCGTTCCATACTGGTGACGATAGGCTCGATGGAGCCTTGCACGTCCGTTTTGAGCACGATGTTCAGTTCCTTGACCTCGCCTTCGCGGATGCGGGCGGAGAAGTCATCCAGCGATAGCGTGCGCGGCTGGCGCGAGACGGTGCGCTGCTTCTCCTCTTCCTGGCGCTTTTCGGCGATGGCGCGGGCAGTGCGCTCGTCCTTGACCACTTCCAGCCGGTCGCCCGCTTCAGGCACGTCGTTCAGGCCGAGGATCAGCATCGGGGTCGCGGGGGGAGCCGTGCGATGGCGCACGTCGTTTTCATCGACCAGGGCGCGGGCCTTGCCCCACGTCCGCCCCACGATCACCACGTCACCGGTGCGCAGTGTGCCGTTCTGCACCAGAATGGTCGCCAGCGGGCCGCGGTGCTTGTCCATCCGCCCTTCAATGACGGTGCCCACCGCCGGGCGTTCCGGGTTGGCTTTGACGCCGATCTCGTCGGCGAGCAGGACGATGGCCTCCAGTAGGTCTTCTAATCCGACCTGGTTTTTGGCAGAGACGGGAATCACCATCGTTTTGCCGCCCCACTCGTCAGTCATCAGCCCTTCATTTGCTAACTGCTGCTTGACAGCTTCGGGCTGCGCGTTGTTCTTGTCGATTTTGTTCAGCGCGACGATGATGGGCACATGGGCCGCGCGCGCGTGATTGATGGCCTCGGTGGTCTGTGGCTTCACGCCATCGTCGGCGGCCACCACCAACACGGCGATGTCCGTCGTGTGCGCGCCGCGCGCCCGCATCGCGGTGAACGCCGCGTGACCGGGGGTGTCCAGAAAGGTGATGCGGCGGCCATTGTGCTTGATCTGGTACGCGCCGATGTGCTGTGTGATGCCGCCACTTTCGTCGCCCACCACGTTGGTGTGCCGAATGGCGTCCAGCATCGACGTTTTGCCATGATCCACATGCCCCAAGATGGTGACAACCGGAGGGCGATCCTTGAGGTCTTCCGGTTCTTCATTAGCCAGGAGGATTTGCCAGGCCGAAAGCTCGGATTCCGCCTCTTCCGTGACATCCGCAAAGGGCAGCGTGGCTTCATAGCCGAACTCGCTGGCGATGATGGCGGCGGTGTCAAAATCGACCTGCTGATTGATGCTTGCCAAGACGCCATTGTTCATCAAGGTTTTGATGATCTTGATGGGCGTCTCATCCAACAACTCCGCCAGATCACGCACGGTGATAATTTCCGGTATAATGACTTCTGTTTCACTCATAGCTTATTCCTCCTGTATCGTTTCATCTACTGCCAAAGTTTTGGGGAGAGATTGCGCATAAGTTTCTACTGCCGCGATCTCCTCTGGCGTTAAGGTTACACGCAGCGCGCGTTGGAGCGCGCCCCGCCGGAGCGCGTGATTCCAACACACGCTTTGGCGACAGAGATACGCTCCCCGCCCCTTGCTTTTCCCCATCTCATCGACCATCACACCATCTTCGGTGTGGTGGACTATGCGCACCAGGTCTCGCTTGGGACGCTTGGCGCGGCATGCAATACACGTCCGCTCAGGAACGTGTTTTTTATAGGGTGTTGCTCGTTTCTTCATCGCTTGTTTTCATGATAAGAGTCCCTGAACAAAGTCCAAAAATCCGATTTTTTCACACGCGACCTATTATCTATGTGAAATTCGCACGCGAAAAATCTATCTGTAGGATCACGTTTCTAAAAAATCGGATTTGTAGGGTGCTTTCAGTAGAGTCATGGAACGGTTTCCATGCAAAAAGGGACGCCAGTTCCCTTTGCGGCGTCCCTTTGAATCTCTCCCGGCCACGAAGGCCGGAGAAACGTCATCCTAACGTCGTCTTACATGCTACACATTCCTGATAACATATCAGGACTCAGCAAAGGGTTTCATGCTAACCATTGCCCCATCAGTTTAGAAATCGCCGTACTCATCCCACATTTGATCGCGTGTGCGACCACGGCGTTTCCGTACCACATAGGTTTCCCCTGTTTCTTCGTCGTAGAGGACGGCCCGACCTTTCTTCTTGCGCTTGCCTTTGCGGCGCTCGTCTTTGTCCGACTCGTCGGTATCGTCATCGGCAGTGTCGTCTTCTACTTCTATTTCTTCGTATTCATAGGCCAACCCGATGCTGGCCGGGTCGAAGATGGCTTCCAGGCCAGACGCCTCTTCCGCTTCTTCTGCCACGGATTCGGGTTCGGCTTCCTCGGCGATGGCGACTTCTGCGCTTACGTCCGGCTCGGCGGCTGCGGCGATCTCTTCTACCGGTTCCTCCGCGACTTCTGCTACGATCTCCTCGACTTCGACGAGTTCTTGCGCGGCATCCAGTACTTCGACGGTCTCTTCAATGACGGCTTCAACGGCTTCTTCAGGAGTCTCTTCAACAGTTTCCGCTGCATCGACAGCTTCTTCCGCCTCAAAGGCAGCTTTGACCTCGATGAAGTTCAGCTCGCTGTCCTCGACCGCTTCTTTGATCTGCCCCAGGGCGCGCGCCCCGACGCCATTGAGCATCAACAGCGCTTCATCTCCGAGAGCCACGCGCTCCATCAACTCTCCTACATTCTGCAAGCCATTCTGGAGCAGGTTACTGAGCACCTTCTCAGGTAAATCCAGCGTGTCCAGCGAGGTTTCGTAAGCCATGTCGGGGACGCGGGACATGGCTTCGCGCCGGGCCTCGCGCCGGTCATCTTCGATGCGCTGTTGGGCCGAGCGACGCTCGCGCGCCTGCCGGATCGCGGCGTGCTGCTCCATTTCCCGCCGGGCAATGAGCGCCTCCCGCACTGCCGACACTGTATCCCGGATAATACGGCGTTCCTCGTCTGTGTAGGGATAGCGAGTGTCTTCGTGTGAGCGCATAATTGCCGCCAGGCGCGGGATCAATGCGGCGATATCGCTGCGCAAGGCGTCCAATAGCTCTGGCTTTTTGTTGATCTGCTCCAGTGTCCAGACGGCGGCTTCGGTCGCGCCTTGAATGTCCACGCGCCACCCGGTCAGCTTGGCTGCCAGACGCGCATTCTGTCCCGATCGTCCAATAGCCAGCGAGAGTTGGTCATCCATCACCACCACCGAGGCCGTGCGCCCACCGGAAGCGTGCTCGTCTATGCTCACGCAGAGCACCTGATTCATACTCAGCGCATTGGCGATAAAGGTTTTGAGATCGGAGTCCCATTCGAGGACATCAATCCGCTCTCCGTGAAGTTCGCGGGAGATGGTCTGGATGCGAATGCCGCGCATCCCCACACACGCGCCTACCGGGTCAAGCCCCGGCTGGCGCGCGATCACGGCAACTTTCGAACGTCCCCCCGCCTCGCGCGCGATGGCCTTGACTTCGACCTGCCCGGCACGAATTTCGGGGACTTCCAGTTCCAGGAGCCGGTGCAACATTCGGGGATGGCTCCGGCTGACGATGATCTCCGGCCCACGCGCACTGCGCCGGACTTCCAGAACGTACACGCGGATTTTCTGATGCAGAGTATACCGCTCGCCGGGGATTTGCTCCCGCCGGGGCATCAGGGCCTCTTCGGTGCGTTCGAGATGCAGCGTGATGCCGTGCGGCGTGATCGATTGGATGGTGCCGATGATGATCTCGTTTTCCTGACGGATAAAGCGATTGAACTGACTTTCACGTTCGGCTTCTCGCAGCCGTTGGGTGATAACTTGCTTGGCGGTCTGCGCCGCGATGCGCCCAAAGTTCCGCGGGGTAACGTCCAAGAAGATCGCGTCGCCCTCTGTGATCTTGGGTTTATGCACCCGCGCTTCTGGCAAAGGAATTTGGGTCTCTGAGTCTTCGACCGCCTCCGTGTCCTTCACCACTATCTTTTCGAGGTAAATGCGCGCCAGACCGGTCTCCAAGTTGATATCGGCGGTCACATTCTGGGTGCTGGCAATTTTCCAATCCCGGCGATAAGCTGTGACCAGCGCCGCGCGCACCGCGTCAAGCACGACATCTCGCGGTAAATTGTACTCGGCGCATATTTGATTAAAAGCTAACGTGAATTCGCTTTTCATTACTTGTATAAGCCCCTTACATCTCAAAAACGTGTGACCTATAAAGAAAAGTGGGGGTATCCCCACTTTTCAGGTGCGCTCATAGCGCAGGTATTCCTAATAGCGAGGGTATTATAGCACAGGTATAGGATTAAGCAAGGTTTTCAGTGCTCAGGGCTATCCCCGTGAAGCTCCCGTTTTTTTTCGAGGGAAAAGAGAAAGTAACCCTTCCGTTTTGCTCACAAAACGGAAGGGTTGCAAATCTCGATTTGCCCGGCGAATAATTTACACCAAGTTATGCCGGCCACATAAGTCTGGCACACACAAACCGCTCCACCATTCGGTGGAGCGGTTTTGGCAATGCCCCCAACGGGATTCGAACCCATGTACCAGGCTTGAAAGGCCTGTGTCCTAGACCAGACTAGACGATGGGGGCGTCCAACGTCAAGGATTGTAACATAAAGAGAAAAACTGTCAAGCAAAGCGGCCAAGTTTGACATGCACTCTAACTATGTTACCATACTATGGCGTTGGGTCACTCTGACGCATACAAGTTCAACGTTATGTTACATCACAAAGAAGGTTAGTTACGATATGGAAAAATTACAGATTACCCCCCTGGGCGGCCTGGGGGAGGTTGGGAAAAATATGATAGCCCTGGAATATGGGCGGAATGTACTGGTTATCGACGTGGGCATTATGTTCCCGGAAGGCGATATGCCCGGCGTGGATTACATTATCCCGGATTACCGCTATCTCAAAGGCAAGGAAGACCGCCTGCGCGGGATTGTCATCACGCACGGACACGAGGATCACATCGGCGCGCTGCCGCATTTCCTGGACGAGTTCGATGCCCCGGTTTACGCGACCAAGCTGACGCGCGGCCTCATCGAAGTGAAGCTGAATCAGGAGCAGACCAAGCGGGTGAAGCTGGAGACGATGGAACCGGGCGACGTGCTCCGACTCGGCCCCTTCACCGTGGAGCCGTACCACGTCTGCCACAGCATCCCCGACGCCGTGGGCCTGGGCATCACAACGCCGGCGGGCCTGGTGGTTCACAGCGGCGACTTCAAGTTCGATCACACGCCGGTGGACGGCTGGCCCACCGACATCGCCAAGCTCGCGGAATTTAACCGCCGGGGCGTGCTGGCGCTGCTCTCTGATAGCACCAACTCCGAGTATACCGGCACCACTCCCTCGGAGGCGACGCTGACCGACGCGCTCTCTGACGTGTTCCGGGAGGCCGAGGGGCGCATCATCGTGGCGACCTTCGCTTCGCTGATCTCGCGCATCCAGCAAGTGTTGGACGTCGCCAAAGCCTTCGACCGCAAAGTCGCCATCGCGGGGACCTCGATGATCAAGAACGTGCGGATGGCGCGGCATCTCGGCTACCTCGACGCGCCCGACGACCTCATCGTCCCCTTGCAAGACATCGGACGGATGCCGCCGAGCAAGGTGGCGATTATGGCCACCGGCTCGCAGGGCGAACCGCGCTCGATTATGGGGCGGCTGGCGACGAACCGCCATTCTTCGCTGCGCGTCGTCCCCGGCGACACGGTGGTGCTCTCGTCGCACACTATCCCCGGCAACGAGGAGACCGTGCATCGCGTCATCAACCGCCTCTTCCAGCAGGGCGCGAACGTGGTTTACAGCCCGCTGGCCCCCGTCCACGTCTCCGGGCACGCCAGCCAGGGCGAGCAGAAGACGCTGCTCAACCTGCTGCGCCCGAAATTCTTCGTCCCCATCCACGGCGAACTGCGCCATCTCAAGCAGCACGCGGCGCTGGCCCGCCAGGTGGGCATCCCGGAGAAAAACATCGCCGTGGTCGAAAATGGCTACACCCTCCGCTTCTCGCAAGATGAGATGACGGTGGGTGAGCGCGTCCCCGGCGGCTATATCTTCGTGGACGGCGCGTGGGTGGGCGACGCTCTGGACGCGGACGTGATCAGCGACCGCGAGACGCTGGCGGCTTCGGGCGTGTGCAGCGTCTTCTTCTCCTACGACCCACAAAATAACAATCTCGTGGGCCAGCCAATAGTCAGCACGATGGGTATCGCGTCGGCTGAGGTGCTGGACGACCTGCCGGAGACCCTCGCGCCCATCATCCAGCGCGCGCTCAAGTCGATGCATGGCAAGCTCACGCCAGAGGATGTGGAGACGGTGATGACGCGGGTGATTTCCGATTTCTTCTACGACGAGGGGCGCAACCGCCCGCAGATGATGGTCGTGGCGTGGCCCAAGTAATACCCGCCGGATGATCCCGCCGCGCTGATGGCTCACATTCTCTTCATCTATAAACAATTCCCCTCCCCCTCGGTTGGACACGCCGGGGGGGAATCGCTTTTCCAGTTGATGGCGGGCCTGCATCGGCGCGGCCATCGCCTGAGCCTGGTCGCCCGCATCCTGGATGAGGAGCGCGACCAGCTTCCGGCCGTGGATGCGCTCTGCGATCACGTCCACACCGTGCCGCACCATCGCGCAATGGACGGGCCGCCGCCGCTCAACGTGCTTCGCAGCTACGTTTCCTTGCGCCGCGCCGCCGCGCGGGTCATCCGGGAGCAGCGGCCCGACCTCGTCCATGTGGAGACGACCCAGACTGCCATCACGCTGCTCGGTTTGCGGATGCCGCCCGCCTCGTTGCGCACGCAGGACGTAAACTGGTTCCTCCAGGAGCAGCGCGCGGCCCGCAGCGCGGGATTGGCCCGGCTGGACGCGCGCATCAAACACGCGCTCTATCGCTGGCTCGAACCCGCGCTCTATCGGCGCTACGCCCTGCTGCTGGCGATCTCCGAAGGGGATCGCCGTCTGCTGGCCCCCACGCGCCCGGAGCGCCCGCTCCTGTTAGTCCCACTGGCCCCGGCGCTGCATCCCGACCCCGCCATCGCACCCGCCGTCGCGCCCGGCCCCACGCTGCTCTTCGTCGGCGCGATGTACCGCGATCACAACATCGCCGGCGCGACCTGGTTCCTCGACCACGTCTGGCCGCGCGTCCTCCGGGAAGTTCCTGACGCGCGCTTCTACGTGGTGGGCAACCGCCCGCCGCCGGCGTTGCGCGCCCGCGCCGAGGGCGAGCGCGTCAACGTCACGGGCTTCGTCCCCGACCTGGCGCCGTGGTATCGGGCGGCGGCCATCTTCGTCGCGCCGATGCTGGTAGCGGGGGGACTGCTCCAGAAGGTGGTGGACGCGATGGCGATGGGCGTGCCGGTGGTGGCGACCTCAAGCTGCAATCACGGCCTGGGCGCGACGCCGGGCCGCCACTTGATCACGGCGGACGCGCCGGAGGCGTTCGCGGCAGAGGTGGCGCGTTTGCTGCGCGCTCCCGATGCGCGCGCGGCCATCGGCGCGGCGGGGCAGGCGTTCATCCGCGCGCGCTACGATCCCGAGGCCGCCATCGACCGGTGGGACGCCGCGCTGCGCGAGCTGGCGGAAGGCACGCCACCGCGTGTGGTATAATGGAAACAGGCCCTTGTAGGAGCAGGAGAGCATGACAAAACCGCGAATAACCCCATCAAAGAACAAAACGCCGGTCATCCTGACCGGTTTGCTACTGCTGATCTTTCT
>SLSP01000099.1 GCA_007130345.1 Thermoflexales bacterium | reverse complement strand
CTTGGAGCGGGAGTCGGGATAGGTCCAGTAGCGGTTCCAGGTGAAGTTGCTGATCACGGCGCAGGTGAAGGAGACGGTGTTGGCGAGGGCCAGATGCCATCCCAGGAGGACGTGCAGGATATAGAGGATGCCAAAATCGACGACCGCGCCGATGGTGCCGACTACGGAGAATTTGAGGAAGCGAATAATCTCTTGCTGATTGACTTTTATCCAGTGTTGCGTTATTTCAACCATAATGACCTCTGAGCGTGGTGTGACTTTTCTAACTGTCTTGCGAGGGCGCAAGGCCGCGTTACAATAAAATGAGCCGGGCCAGCGGCCCGACCCAGTGAAATTATAGCCCCAGGCGGGCGAATGTCAATTGGACGTTGCGCTTGAGGTTCTTTATGATATAATTTAACCTACGAATATGGAGAGGTGCCAGAGCGGCCGAATGGGGCGGTCTCGAAAACCGTTGTAGTCTTAGGGCTACCGTGGGTTCGAATCCCACCCTCTCCGCCAAAGTTGCCCGCGCTAATGTCTGCGCGGGCATTTTGCATGGTGGGCAGAGAAGGTGTCTCCAAGCGAGATGCGTAAATACGCGCCAAGCAATACGCGATATTGCATTTCTACCAAGTCGGGATACACTGTTAAGATAAGGGCGGCGGAATGCGTGAAGGAGGTATCGTTATGCGTGACCAGACTCGGATTGTGTTGATTGACGCGGATGTAGAGCAGCGCGGGGCTTTTGCCCGGCAGTTGCGAGATGCCAGTTACCATGTTTGTGAGGCTGACACGGGTGAGTCCGGGCTGCTATGTGTACAAGATAGCGCGCCCGATCTCGTGCTTATCAGTGAGGCGTTGTCGGATGTGGACACGCTGGAGTTATGCCAGGGCATCCGGGGCATGATGCAGGACAAGCCCTATCTGGGCAGTTATGTGATGCTCTTTTCGCCGGTGGCAGCTTGCGCGCAGCCCTTGTCGGACGCCGATTGTCAGGCGGATAGCATCATGCTCGAAACTATCTCCGGGCAAGACCGGCTGGCCTACGTCCAGGCATTGCTACAAGTGCGCAACACGCAAAAGGATTTACACAAGACACACGCAGTTCTCCTCGACGCGCTCCCCGATCTCCCCGAAAACGTGAATGAGACCGTCCTGGTGGCGGATGATGATCCCCGGATTTTGCGGACTTTTGCCCGGATGCTGGCACTGTACGGCTACCAAGTGTTGACCGCCGAAGATGGCGCGACGGCTATCGAGTGTTACCGGCGAGAGCGACCGGAAATCGTGTTGACCGACGTGCGGATGCCCGACTTGGACGGCTTCGACGTGCTAAAGGCCATCCATGCCATCGACGGAAGTGCAGAAGTCATCTTCGTCACCGGCCACGGGGATATGCAGATGGCGATTGAAGCGCTGCGCGCCGGGGCCTCTGACTTCATCCCCAAACCGGTGAACCGGACCAACCTCGAAGCGGCTTTGCGCCGGGCACGGGAGCGTCTATACATGAAGAGGTCGCTGCGGCGCGCGCGTCAGGCGTTGCAGGCCAGCGAACAGCACTATCGGGAACTGTTCGAAGGCGTGCCCATCGGCTTGTTCCGCACTACGAATGCCGGCAAAGTGCTGGACGCTAACCCCACCCTGGTGAAGATGCTCGGCTATTCCAATCTGGCGGCTTTGTTGTCCTCGTGCTCACCTGATTGGTACGTTGATCCCGAAGACCGCTCGCGTGCTCTGGAACATTCGCGCGAGGCCGGGGGGACGCACGGTTTTGAAGCCCGCTGGCGGCGGTTAGATGGCGAAGTTATTTGGGTCCGTATCATTGGACAGGAAGTGCGCAGCCCTAATGGGCAGGTATGCTATGAAGGGAGCGCGGAAGATATTACCGAGCGCAAGGCCGCCGAGCAGAAACACGAGCGACTCCTGTTGCAAATCCAAGAACAAGCTGCCCAGTTGCAGCAGGTGATCAACACCGTATCTGAGGGGCTGGTGCTGCTGGATGGCGCGCAACGCATTGTGCTGACCAACGCCCGCGCCGATATTGACCTCGACGTGCTGGCCGCCGGCGCGCGCGAAGGCGCTGTCCTGGCGACGCTAGGGGAGCAGCCGTTGCATCGTTGGCTCGCGCCACCGCCGGCAGGCCTGTGGCACGAGTTGGTCTGGAAGCGAAACATCTACGAGATCATCGCGCACACCCTCAAGCAGGCCCCGGATGCAGCGCACCCGTATGGCAACGGGTGGGTGCTCGTGCTGCGCAACGTGACCCGCCAACGCCGCATCGAGCAGCGGGTGCAGGAACATGAGCGCCTGGCGGCTGTGGGACAGTTGGCGGCCGGTATCGCGCATGACTTCAACAACGTGATGTCTATCGTGTCGATGTACGCGCAGATAGCATCGCGCTCCGAGACTTTGACCGACCAGGAGCGCGAGCGACTTGCCATCATCAACCAGCAATCACTGCGGGCGACTAAGCTCATCCGCCAAATCCTGGATTTCAGCCGCCACGCGGTTCTGGAGCGCAAGCCCCTGGATTTTCTTGCCTTGTTACGGGAGCAAGCGCAACTCTTCCGCCGCACCCTGCCCGAAACCATCACCATCGAGCTGGAATATGAATCGGGCGATTACGCCATCGACGGCGATGTAACGCGAATGCAGCAGGTCTTGATGAACTTAGCCTTCAATGCGCGGGATGCTATGCCAGAGGGCGGCGTACTGAGCTTCCAGTTAGGCCACATTATGTTGATAGAGAAGTCAATCCCGCCTCTTCCGGGGATGTCGCCTGGGTTGTGGTTGCGGCTGACGGTTTCGGACACCGGCACCGGGATCGCGCCCGATGTAATCTCGCACATCTTTGAGCCATTTTACACGACCAAGGAGCTTGGCAAGGGGTCCGGGTTGGGGCTGGCCCAGGTGCATGGCATCGTGGGCGCGCACGAAGGCTTCATTGATGTAGAATCGGAACCCGGACAGGGGGCGACGTTCCGCATCTATCTGCCCGCGCTCACCTCAGAAGAAGAGTCGTTGGAAGACCTGACCACGATGGCGCTGGAGTTCGGGCACGGGGAGACTATCCTCCTGGTAGAAGATGAATCTGTGACCCGGCACGCGCTGCGCGAGGGGCTGGAACTCCTCGAGTATCAGGTGCTAGAGGCGGCTAACGGCCAGGATGCGCTGGCGATCTACGAGCAGCACGCCACCGAAATCGCCCTGGTGCTGACGGACGTGGTGATGCCGCAATTGGGCGGCATGGCCCTGGTCGAGGCGTTGCGCGCGCGCGCGGCCTCCATCCCCATCATCCTGCTGACAGGACACCCCCTCGGCCACACGGATGACGTCAACCTGCACCGGGTGGGCGCGGCCTGGTTGCAGAAACCGGTGAATCTGGATGAGCTTTCGCGGCTTTTGGCCCAACTGCTGGCGACCAATCGGCATCCCGGCTGTTAGTCAGCGGGCCTAAGCACGCGGCAAGCGTGGCACGTCATAAAGTATTCGCCACGCAGCACGCTTGGCTCCGAGGGGATTGTCAAATCCCCGCCTAACTGCCGGATTTGGCAATCCGGCGCGAGCTTGGCGCGATAGGGCGAATGCTTTGTGACACGAGCCAAGCGTGGACTTTCCAAACGTCATGCCGAAAGTGTGATGCGTGGTACTTTCAACGTTCGATCAGGTTGGTTATAGTGAGATGACATCACGGCGCGAGACGCCCGGTGTTTTTGCCATTCGCAATGCGCCATTTGCCATTCACTAATTTGCCATTTGCAAAGGAGCCTATCGTGATCGAACTTTCTGACCGGACTAAAGTAATTTCGCCCTCTATGACGCTGGCAATCTCCAGTAAGGCCAAAGCCCTGGCCGCGCAGGGCGAGGACGTGTGCAACTTCGGCGTTGGCGAACCGGACTTCAACACGCCGGAGCACATCCGCGAGGCGGCGAAGCGCGCGCTGGACGAGGGCAAGACGAAGTACGCGCCATCCGGCGGTGTGCCGCATTTGCGTGAACTCATCGCCGAGAAGCTGCGGCGCGAAAACAACCTTCCCTACACCGCCGACCAAGTCATCGTGAGCACTGGCGGCAAGCAAGCGCTCCTCAACACGCTGTTGGCAATCCTCAGCCCCGGCGACGAGGCCCTGATCCCCGTGCCCTATTGGGTGAGCTACCCCGAAATCGTCAAGCTGGCGCGGGCGAAACCCATCTACCTGCACACTACCGAGGCCACCGGCTTCAAGATCACGCCGGAGCAGTTGATCGAGGCCATCAACGGGAAGACGCAGGTGCTCATCCTCAACTCGCCCTCGAATCCCACCGGCGCCATCTACACACCAGAGGAAATCAAGGCGTTGGCCGAGGTCATTGTGGAACACGGCATCGCCGTGCTCTCCGACGAAATCTACGAGAAGCTGATCTACGACGACGCCCAACACCTCAGCATCGGCAGCCTGGGGCCGGAATTGTTGGAATTGACCATCACCGGCAACGGCTTCAGCAAGGCGTATGCGGCCCCCGGTTGGCGTCTGGGCTATGCCGCCGGCCCCAAGCACATCATCCAGGCCGCGATCAACATCCAGTCGCACACCACCTCCGGCGCGACCACGTTCGCGCAATACGGGGCCATCGCCGCGTTGGAAGGGTCGCCCGACGCCATCGAGGCGATGCGGCAGGAGTTCCAGCGTCGCCGCGACCTGATGTACGAAGGGATCTGCGCCATTCCGGGCCTGCATTGCTCCAAGCCCCAGGGCGCGTTCTACGTCTTCCCCAACATCAGCGCCACCGATGTCGATTCGATGACCTTCTGCCAGCGATTGTTGGAGGAAGAGCTGGTCGCTGTAGTGCCGGGGATCGCTTTCGGGGCCAACGCCAACATCCGCCTCTCGTATGCCACCAACGCGGCAACGATTGAGAAGGGGCTGGAGCGACTGGATCGCTTTGTGCGCGGCCTGCGGTAATTCAGCGGGAAGCTACGCGCCTTTTTGTCCGTGGCACAACTAAAACGTCAAACGTCAGGATTATGACGTTTGACGTTTCACGTTGAACTCATCTTATGCCCCCGAAACGCTCAACACCTCATAAATCGTTTCGGCCTGCGCTTGCCCCTTCACCAGCACTTCGGGATGCTGCTTCGCCTCAATGTGACCCTTCACCATCCCGTAGGTGGTCTGGCAGATGAGAATTTTCTCCCCAGGCGTCATCTCCTGAAGCGTGTGGGCCTTGTTGACCGTGTTGCCGATAGCGGTGAAGTTGACCACGTTCACGGTGCCCACGTTCCCCACAAAGGCTTCGCCGGTGGCGATCCCGATGCCAAAGTGGATGCGCTGGCTCGCGGGAAGTTGGCTATGCACCTCCTGCGTCATCTCGATGATCTGGCAGGCTGCGCGGACAGCGCGCAAGGCGTGATCCAGCTGCGGGAGGGGCGCGTTGAAGAACGCCATCGCCTCATCGCCGATGAACTTGTCCAGCGTGCCCTCGTGCTCCAGAATGGCGTGGGCCGCGATAGCCAGATAGCGATTCACTACGGTGGTCAGGATGTCGGGCGGCATCTCCGCGCTGATGCGGGTAAAGCCCCGCAGATCGGCGAAGAGCACGGTGATCACCTGTCTCTGGCCGCCGGGACGCACCAAGTGCGGCTGCTGCATAATCTGCTCGACCACCGAAGGCGCGACGTACCGCTCAAAAGCGTTGCGCAATTCCTGCTTTTCCCGCGCGCGCTGCTCCTCGATCTTCCCTAACAGCCTGAAGTTCTGGATGGCAATGGCCGCGTAATCGCCGAGCAGGCGCAGCAGTTGCTTCTGATGACTGCCAAAGGCTTCGCGGCTGTCCTTGTTGCTGACGATGAGCGAACCGATATCGCGCTCGCCCGCGCGCAAAGCCGTCGTCATCATCAAGCCGCCGGTCATCGTGTACATCTGCGCGTCCTTGACCGGTTCGCGGTAGCCGCCGCTCTTCCGCTGACGGCGCACCTGCGTGGTGGGCATCCCGCTGGCCGGATCGAAGAGGATAATCTGCCCATCCACCGCGCCGGTGAGATACAGCGCGGCATCCACAATGCGTTCCAGCAGCGTCTCGCGCTCCTGCAACGAAGTGACCGCCTTGCTGACGCGGTACAGCGTGTCGAGTTCCTTGATGCGTTGGGCCAACTCCTCGTTGGTCTGGCGCAATCGCTTGACCAGCAACTCGCGCTCGCGTTCCCAGTGCGCGGCCTGGAGCACGTTATCGATAGCCTGCAAAATCTCATCGACGGCGAAGGGCTTGGGGACATAATCGCGCACGCCCAGGCGGAAAACCTCCACCGCCACCTGTTCGGAGCCGTAGGAGGTGATGAGGATAACGGGGATGTCGATCCCGGCGGTGTTGAGTTGCTGAAGCATCTCGACGCCGGTCATCCGGGGCATTTCGTGATCCAGCAGAATCAAATCGGGCGGATCGATTTCGACCTCGTGTAGCCCCATCACGCCGTTTTCAGCCAACGTGACCCGGTAGCCGTGCGGTTTGAGCACAGAATCGCGCAAGAAATTGCGAATCTCCGCGCTGTCATCAACAACGAGGATGTGGGGTGGATTTTCAGGTGTCTTTTGCATACGCTACTCTCCGACTGGTTTCAGAGGTATTGTAGCATTTCTTAGCCGGGGAACAAGATGAGAATTCCGCTAGATCGCGTAAATGCCAGGTAGATTTCAGCCCTCGCGCTAGTACAGCGCGGCATAAATAACGCCCCAGTTGAATTTGCTCCAAGGGGAACGTCAGTTCCCCGGTTCGCCGCGTAGTCGCGGATCTGATGATCCGCTTTGAGCATAGCTAATTGAGGAGGGACTTCCGCCGCGCTGCACTAAGGGGATTTTGCACCGCAACGGCTCATGGCGGGTCGATGATCCACGGCGTCAGCGTGGGCGTGGGCGTCTGGCAGATAATGGCCGCTCTGAGCCAGGGGGCAGTCTCCGGTAGCGTCGTGGTCAGGCGGCGCAGCATAGCTTCGGCATCGGCGCAACGCCCGGAGTCCAGGTAGGCCCGCGCCAGGCGCAGATTGAGATCGCGCAACGGGTTGTCACTGGCAAGGGCCAGAGACGCATCCCCTTGAGCCAGGCGTGACGCGGCCACCTCGAAGACTTGGGCCGCCTCGTGGTGCGCCCCCCGCGCTGCGTAAGCCTCGCCGAGCGTGTACCACAGCACGCCCGGAGCCGCCGGATTATCGCGCAACACGGCGACGAGGCGCGCAATAGCCCCGTTAAAATCCCCGGCGGCGATCATGACGCTGGCCCGGTAATAATCTGCCAGCGGATCGTCGGGATAGGCTCGCGCGTAGGCGTCTGCCAGGACCGCTTGCTGCTCAATGTGCGCGCCGCGCCGGGCCGCCCGCCACCGCTCAAAGAAGAGATCGCGGGCCAGCGTGGGATCGAGTGCCTCGGCCATCCGATACGCTTGCTCGGCGGCTTCGGGCGCGTCTTGCCGGAGCAATAACTCGCCCCACAGTGCCCAGACCAGCGCGTCGCGCGCGTCCAGCCGCGCGGCCTGGCGGATGCGCGCCTCTGCCGCCAGGAGGTTGTCCTGAGCCAGCGACAACCGCGCGCCCTCGCGCCATATCACGCTCTCGTGCGGGGCCAGCGACAGCGCGGTTTCCCAAGCCTCTTGCGCCGCGTCAAGCTCACCGCGCAACATTGCCGCCTGGAACTCGGCCAGGGGCGCGGCGGCAGCGGCTATCACCGGGGTCGGCGTCGGCGTGGGCGTCGCGGGGATGCGCGTGGGCAGCGTATCCCACGTCGGCGAGGGCTGCATCGGCGGGAAGGGCATGGCGGCGGACGGCGGCGGCTGTGGCTGTGGGATGAGGTGAGATAGCAGCAACAGCCCGATGCCCACTATCATCAAAATCCCCGCGATGATCCCCAAAATGGGCGACCGTTTGCCCGTGCGTTTCACCGTTTCTTCTGCTGTATTATCAAGATAATCGCCAACACGGCGAAGAGCACGAACAGGCCACCTTCTTGCAGGGGCGGCGGTGGTGGCACATTGGGATCAGGCGCCGCGACCGGCGTGGGGAGCGGGGCTTGCGTGCTGAGCGGCGGCACGGGTGAGGGCAAAGGCGTGCGCGTCGGCGTTGGGGATGGGGATGGCGTGCGCGTCGGGGTGGATGTCGCCGTCGGTGTAGGCGATGGCGTCGGGGTAGGTGTGGACGTAGGCGTTGGGGATGGGGTGGGCGTAACAGTAGGCGTGACGGTGGGCGTCAAGACCGGTGTGGCGGTGGAGGATGGCGCGTCTTCGGGGGCAGAAGGCGTCGGCGTGGCCGTCGCCGGTTCGCCGGATGTGGGCGGTTGAAGCGGCGG
>SLSP01000332.1 GCA_007130345.1 Thermoflexales bacterium | reverse complement strand
GGAAGCGCACGTTGGGCGAGGCGTACAGCGGCAGGGTCTTGTGCCCGGTGTTGCCGAGCACCGTGAGGCCGTGCCCGCCATACGCGCCGGTATCGCTCCACGCGAACATATCCTGCGCCACGATCTTGGCGTCCGCGTCCACGCCCACGCGGAACTTGACCCGCATCGCGTGCCGGGTGACGGTGTAGATGAACTGCTCCTCGCGGGTCAGCTCCAGCAGCACCGGGCGGCCGGTGGCGATGGTCAGGTGCGCGGGGATGTCCTCGTAGACTTCCTGCTTGTTGCCGAAGGCCGCGCCGACGCGGGGCTTGATCACGCGAATCTGCCCCTCAGAGAGGCCGAGCACGGGGGCCAGGATGCGGCGCACGTGGAACGGAACCTGCGTCGAGGTGAGAATCACCAGCCGGTCGTCCTCATCCCAATAGGTGAGCGTGACCCAGGGTTCCAGCGGGATGTGCTTCATCTTCTGCGTATCTACCGTCGTCTCGAAGACGCGGTCGGCCTCGGCGCAGACGGCGTCCACATCCCCCACGCGAATGTCCACTTTGGCGACCAGGTTCTTGGACGGATCGCTATCGCCGAAATCCACATAGTCGTCCTGGTCGTGGATGATGGGCGCGTCGGGCGCCATCGCCGCGTCGATACTGAGCACCGGCGGCAGGACTTCGTACTCTACTTGGATGAGTTCGAGCGCGTGCTCGGCGATCTCCGGCGTCTCGGCGGCGACGGCGGCGACGCGGTCGCCCACGTAGCGCACCTTGTTGTCGAAGCTCACGTAATCCAGCGGGCCGGGGATGGGGTAGGACTGCCCGGCGGTCGAGTAGACCACGCGCGGCACGTTCTTGTAGGTCAGCACCGCGTGGACGCCTTCCAGCGCCTCGGCCTCGCGGGTGTCGATGGCCTTGATGCGGGCGTGGGCGTGCGGGCTGTGCAGGATTTTGCCATAGAGCATGCCCGGTCGCTCGAAGTCGGCGACGAAGGCCGGTTTGCCCTGTGCCAGCTTGGGCGCGTCCACTTTGGGCAGGGGCTTGCCGACCACGTTGAACTGTTCCGCCTCGGTGGTGAGCACGACTTTAGGCTGCGTCTTCACGCGGGTCTGCGTCCCCGTACCGAAGCCGCCACCGCTGAACAGCGGTTCTGGCGTATCCGCAGAGGGGAGCAGGCCCTCTGGCATCAGGAACATCTCATCGCCGGGAGCGCCCTCCAGCGGGCCGGGGTCTTCGCCGCGCAAGTACGCGGCGGCGCGCAGAATCGCCATCACGGGCTTGGTGTAGCCCGTCTCGCGGGAGACGATACCGCTGATCGCGTCGCGCACGGCGGCGGCGGTGGGCTTGGGATTGCGCTCCAGCAGCGCCTTCGCCGCGAGGATCAGCGCGGGCGTGTCGTACCCGCTCTGGATCGCGCCGCTCTCGATGAACGCCTGCTGGATGGGATGCCAGCCGGCCTTCTGGTTCCAGCCGGGGCGCTGATGTCCGGCCAGCCCCTCGACGGTGAACACGTCCTTGCCATCGACCTGCGCGGCCAGCGTGACGATGCTGTTGCACAGTTTGCCATCCACCAGCACGGTGCTGAAGCCATCCGCGCCATCTTCGCTGCCGAACTTCACGCTGTGGATGCCGTTGCGTCGCAGGAGGTGAAACAGCGTCTCGCGGGGTTGGGTTTCCAACGTTGTGGATTTGCCATTCAGGGTTACGGTAATTTTCATAAAACTGGCTCCTTCTAGGGTTGAGAGGTTCAGACGTTGTTGAACGTGAAACGTGAGGCGTGAAATGTCAAACGTGAAACATGAAACGTCAAAGGTACGCTTCAGGTTGTCTGACTTCTATTGTACTGAGATTGCGTGGGAGGTCAACAAGCGCGGGATGCTTAAATGCGGTGAGTCACCCAGGCCACATAACGCTTGTCATCTGCCGCGCTTGATAGTAAACTTATAGATAAGCGTGAGAGCGAGGAGATAATTTGAACAGCGAAATAAGGTGTCTAGATTGCATACCCGAAGTCGTGGAGCAGTGCATTGAGCGGATGCCGCTCTCTCCGGGGGCCAAGCGGTTGTTGCGCAAAGCCTTTGAGGAGGGCAAGGTCACGTCCTTGATGGAGCAGCACATGCAACAAGCGTGTCCTCACCTGGAGCAAGAACCGGAGATAGGCCAATCTGAGCAGCGCGGGTTGCTCCACCGCGCCCGCAGAATCGCCGGAAGTTCGGACACGCCCACGGAAGAGCCGCAGGACTTGATGGAGGATAGCCCCACGCTGTTGATGGACTCGCGTGAGATTCAGGCGATGTTGCGGAAACAGCGCGAGGCGGGTGCTAACGCTAAGCCGCCGCCCGCCAAAATCGTACCGACCGCGCCCATCCTGGAGGTGCCCGAAACGGGCCATCGGATTTTGCTCCCGGCAGAAGGGTCGTTGACGTTGGGCTGTCTCGATTCCCTGAGCCGCATCTCGCCCGATGTGGATCTGACCCACGATGACCAGCAGCATAGTGTGGCGTTCTTGCACGCGCGCATCACGGCGCGGGATGGCAAACACTTCATCGAGGATTTTGGCAGCCTCACCGGCACCTGGATCAACGACAAGCGATTGGAACCCAAGCAGGAACACGTCATGCAGCAAGGGGATCGCGTCCGCTTAGGCTCGTGCGAGATGCTGATGACCACCGCGCCCCCGCATTGGTCTGAACCGTCCCTCGTCTATCGGCTCTACGCCACCGCTTCCGGGCGCACCTTCTCGATGCCCTGCGCGGGCGAGGTGACGCTAGGCCGCGCCGATCCCCGGTTGGGCTTCGCGCCGGACATCAACCTCAACGAAGAGGGCGATGTCGCGCTGTTGGTTTCGCGGCGGCACGCGGCGGTGCGTTGCTATGAGGGGCGGCTGGAAGTGACTGACCTGGAGAGCAGCAACGGCACCAAAGTCGATGGCATCCCGATTTCCAGGGATACGTGGGTGCCTCTCAAGCCTGGTCAACACCTGTGGTTGGGGGGCTTCTGTATGGCGGTGGACGTGGAGACTGCGTAGCGCGTGGAGGGCACGCGCTCAGGCCATCACGTCCAATGGGGTGGTATAGGCTACATCCTGACGCGCCATCTTGATCACAGACTGGATGAACTCAGCCTTATTTTCGGTATAGCGCTCGCGGTTTTCGGGGAAATTGCGCGCCAGTTGGAGTTTGAGGTCTTCATACGCGGCGGCGATGTCCGGTCGCCGGCACAGGTAGTCCAAGAAGAGCAGATGCGTGACCCAATACTCGCTTCCCCACACCACAATGTGCAGGTGATGGGTCTTGAGTTGCCCTTTCCCCTTGATAAAAAAGTGCCAGTTGGGGATCGCCTGCTCGCCCTTGTACGCATAGCCGAGCGTTTGCAGGGGGCCGACGCACTCCGTTACCCGCGTGATGTCGCGCATCCCGGCCATAATGTCAATCACCGGCTTGGCCCACATATTGGGGATGGCCGTGCTGCCAATGTGGCAGATTTCCACCACACAGGGGCCGATGGCCGCGTGCAGCCGGACGGCTTCCGCGGCGTAGTATGCCTTCCACTGTGGACAAGGTGGGGCCAACTTCACGGTTCCATAGGGCAATCCTAGCATCTTTCCCTCGCTATCCGCGCGAACGGCTGAAACGGTTAGTAACACTTCGGTCTTGTGAGCAAATCGCTCAAAAATAGCTCCAAGTCCCCGTCTCGGGGCCGGTTCAAGCGTGTATTACCGGTCTAGCCGCCCCCGGGGACGGGGGCTAGGAGCATGCTCATAAAACTGGTTGGTTACTTATATTGTAGCACGGGAATTTAACCAAATTATAACAAGAGTGTGACCGTTAAGTTAAGCCCTATCAGGCACCCCCTCAAAAAAACAAGGCCCGGAATTTCCGGGCCTTGTTGGATGCTGGACTCGATGGCTTAGGCGGTTTCTGCCGCGCGCTTGGGCACCGTGAAAGAGAAGGTGCTGCCCTTGCCGCGTTCGCTCTCGAAGCCGATGCTGCCGCCGTGCAGCGCCAGCAGTTGCCGCGAGAGGTACAGCGACAGGCCATTGCCCGGCGTGGCGCGGGTCTCCTCATCGGAGGCGCGGAAGAACTTCTCGAAGATGCGCGCCTGCTCGTCGGCCAGGATGCCGTAGCCGGTATCCTCCACGCTGACGCGGATCTCGCCCTCCGGCGTCTCCGCCGCCTTGATGATGATACCGGCGCGCTCCGGCGAGTACTTGGTGGCGTTGCTCAATACGTTGCCAAGCACCTGAATCAGCCGCCCGCGGTCGGCGGCCAGCGGCGGCAGATCGGCGGGGATGTCGCGGATCACCGTCTGCGCCTTCTCCTTGATCTCCTTCTGATAGGGCTTGAGCGCCTCGTCGATGAGGTCATCATCCAACGGCACCGCCGCGATCTTCAACTCGAGTTGCCCGCCTTCGATCTTGTTGATATCCGCCAGATCGGCCACCATCTTGGACATGCGCTCAACATTGGCGCGGATGGTGTTGAGAAATTGGGCCTGGGCATCGCTGACCGGCCCCATAATGCCCTTGAGCAGCAAATCGGTGTAGCCCTTAATCGACGTCATCGGGACGCGCAACTCGTGTGTCACCAGGGAGACAAACTCTTGCCGGGCCTGCTCCGCGTCCGTGACCGCCTGACGCTCCCGCGCTAAAGCCGCTTCCAGTTCTTGAATCCTCTCTTCGGGGGTCTGCATCGTGGCACCTTCCTAATAGCGCTGATGATCTCCATAGCTTCTGTCTGACCCTATTGTAATCCCTTTTAGGCCAGAGGGCAATTGCGCGCGCCGGGAATCCGGTTGACGGGGCGCGAGCTTCACGTATTATACCACCATCCGGCCTCCACACGTGACGAGAAGGTGGGCACTTCGGTCTCGAAAGAAAACTGCTTAACCCTTTTGCCGCGTGCTAATGGTCGTCAAACGTCATGTGTCAAACGTCATGCGTCAAACGTCAAAACCAATGTCAAGATACTGTTTTTGATTCTGAAGTGGTACACCACAAGTTTAGCTCACAGAAATGACGTTTCACGTTTGACGTTTGACGCCGGAAAGTGTCAAACAGTTCTTATCAGCAGATACCTCAAAATGAACCATGCCGAGAAGGTGAGATTATGCAAACGCACAGCAAAGTTGTTTTGATTACCGGAGCTTCTTCGGGCATTGGACGCGCCGCCGCGCGCCACCTGGCCGAGCTAGGCTATCGCGTCTACGGGACGAGCCGCGGCGCGTGTCCCGACACGGGCGGCGTCACGATGCTCCAGATGGACGTGACCGACGCGGACGCCGTGTCCGCCGGCATCCAGACGATCCTGGCGCGCGAGGGCCGCCTCGACGTGGTGGTGAACAACGCCGGGTTTGGCTATGGCGGGGCCGTGGAAGAGACCTCGATTGACGAGGCGCGGGCCACCTTCGAGACCAACGTCTTCGGCGTGCTGCGCGTGTGCCGCGCCGCGCTCCCCGTGATGCGCGCGCAGGGCGCGGGCATCATCGTCAACGTCAGTTCCATCGGCGGGCTGATGGGGATGCCGTTCCAGGGCCTGTACGCCGCCAGCAAATTCGCCGTGGAGGGGCTGACGGAGACGTTGCGGATGGAGGTCAAGGCGTTTGGCATCGACGTGGTGCTGCTGGAACCGGGCGACATCCGCACCGACTTCACCGCGCGCCGCCGCACCACCGCCGAGGCCGCCGCCAGTGACATCTACCGCGAGCAGTACGCGCGCACGCTGGACAAGATCGCCGCCGACGAGCAGGGCGGCGCGGATCCCCAGGTCGCCGCGAAGACGCTGGCCCGCATCCTCGCCAGCCGCCGCCCGCGCCTCCGCTACACCACCGGCCCCGTGTACCAGAAACTCGCCGTCTTCGTCAAGCGCATCGTGCCCCACGCCCTCTTCGAGTGGGTGCTGATGCAGAACTTTGCGATGAAGAGGTGATGCGTCATGCGTATTTCGTGTTGCGTAAGCAAGGTCGCTTGCCAGAAGCACGCGGGCTGTGTACAATGGGAATGTGAGAACGTTTGCACGTATTTTTTCGAGGAGGATTGACTTATGGCTGGATTAACTGGTGATGTGCTGAAGTCGCTCAACGAAGCGTTATTGGATTGCGGCCCCTTTGGGAGC
Organism: Thermoflexales bacterium; assembly: GCA_007130345.1. Classification (GTDB taxonomy): domain Bacteria; phylum Chloroflexota; class Anaerolineae; order B4-G1; family SLSP01; genus SLSP01. Next base: position 2,254 of record SLSP01000332.1, on the reverse strand, counting down.
AATGAGACCGTTCGCGATGTCTTCGTGAAGTATGACGACTTGAGACCCTGGCGCAACAGTATCCCAGAAGCCAGTGATCGCAGAAGTCGCGCCAGTCGCTTTGTGGCTGAATTTCTGGATCGTCGGCGCAGTGATGGCCGCCATGTGCTGCTGATGTTCCTGCAAGCGGTACACGAACAGGCGATAGCGGAAGATGATTGCAAAGACCGCCTCAACGACGTGGCCGTGCTGGTAGCGGATACCCTCGGCGAGCCGTTGCCCCCACTGGCGCGTGGGAATCTCTGGCGGGCGACCGCCGTGCGGAAGGGCGCTGCTTTGCCCGCCGGGATCGGCGGGTACGCGCTGCTCACGCCAGAGGAGGATCCGACGGCGCTGACCACCTCGCTGCCCGCCGAGATCACCGAGGCGGACATCAAAGCGTGTTTGGAATCGCTCAAAGACCCCGCGCGCCCCGACTGGCTGCCCGTGAGCTTCCTCGAAAAGGGCTTGCAGGCTGCCCGCGCCATCGGGCGCGTGGAGCATCAAGACCGCCGCATCGGGACGGCGTTCCTCGTCGCGCCGGATCGCGTGCTGACCAACGCCCACGTCGCCAACGACATCCCCGACCTCACACAAGGCGGGGTTAAGTTCCACGTCGGCTTGCAGGGGCAGACCGAATGGCGTAATTTCAAAGCGAAGCTCGCGGAAAGTGCGGTGGACGACCTCGACTTCGCGCTGCTCCAATTGGACGCGCCGCTCAACGTCCCGCCGGTGACGCTCTCGACGCAGGCCGCCTGGGTGAAGCAGGCCGCCAACATCCTCCAGCACCCGCGCGGCGCTGAATTGCAGGTCGCGCTGCGCAACAACGCCATCCTCTACGTGCGTCCGAACCGCCTGTACTACGTCACCGACACCGATGGCGGCTCCTCCGGCTCCCCCATCTTCGACGACGATTGGCGCGTCATCGGTTTGCATCGCGCTGGAATGGAGGATGCCCTCGGCATCCGCATCCGCGAGGTGAACGAGGGCGTGCCGATGACGAAGATTGCACCGCACTTGTGAACAGGTCACATCCGTTACTCCCCACCACCGTTGCATAAGAGGTTGAACTATGGAAAGCGTAACCCTGGAGTTACCGGAATCGCTGGCGACTCGCGTTCGAGAAACCGCGACGCGCACCCAGCGGCAGTTCGAGGAAGTTATCTTGGATTGGCTGGAGCGGTTGGCCGTAGAGCCGCCGTTGGAAGCTCTGTCTGACCAACAAATTCTGGCGCTGTGTCATTCACAATTGCCGGAAAACCGGCAGGAAGAATTGCAGCAGCTTTTACAACGCAACCGCGAAGGGCAGTTGAGCCAGGCCGATCACCTTTGGTTAGACGAGTTGATGCACCACTATCGTCGCGGATTGGTGCGCAAAGCCCAGGCGCTCAAAATCGCCGTCGAGCGGGGCCTGTTGCCGCCAATCGCCTGATATGTCGCGCCCGTATATCGCAGTGGAAATCGTGCGCCGGGGAACTGACGTTCCCCTCTGAGCAATACATAATCACCTCTTACCAATTTTTTGCCATTTGCATCCATTCGCCATTTGACCAGGAGTCCCTATGCCCAGTCTACCCGCCGACCTGAACCGCCGTTGCGCCGAGCTTTTCAACGACTGCGCGGAGTTCGAGAATGAACGGAGCCTCCGCCCGGTGTTTCTCGTTGATGAGCTAAAGCCGTTTGCTGACGATCTACCAAAACGCGAGAGCAGCCGAAAGGCGTTTGTCGAGGCGGTCAAGCTGACGCTGCTAAAAACTCGCCTGGCCGATGGCCGCCCGCTGCTCCTCCCCTTCCTCCGGGAGTTGCGCGACAAGCAGGTGCGCGAGGGCGCGCTTTACGGCGACCTGGACGACCTCTACCGCCGCGCGCTGACGCACTTCCGCCCGCCGGAGCCGGCCCCGCTGCCGCCAGTGTCGCTCAACCACTACTTCCTTTGCTACGCCCCCCGCGATGGCGCGCATCACGCGCAACGCCTGTACGCCGCCCTGCGCGAGGCCGGCCTGCGCCCGTGGCTGGACGCGCGCGACACGCCCGCCGATTACGACCCCGACGCCGCCCGCGAGAGCGCGCTGCGCGAGTGCCTGGGCGTCCTGCTCGTGCTGACGCCGGGCAGCGTCGCCGCGACCTGCGAGTGTGCGCGGGAGTGGCAAATGGCCCTGCGCTTCAAGAAACCCGTGCTCCCGCTGCGCTTCGCCGACCTGGACGCGCCGCTCGCGCTTGGCCCGCGTCCCGCGCT
>SLSP01000113.1 GCA_007130345.1 Thermoflexales bacterium | reverse complement strand
TTGGGTGGGAGGTGGTGGGGGCGACGGTGGTTCAGATGTAGCGGTGGCCGGAACAGCGATTGGGGTATCGGTCGGGAGAATGATCGTGGAGGGCGTGGGGGTAGGTGTCGGGGGATCCGGTTGATCAACGGGCGTGGAGGTAGGCGTTGGGGGATCCGGCTGATCAACGGGCGTGGGGGTAGGTGTCGGGGGATCCGGCTGATCAACGGGCGTGGGGGTAGCTGTCGGCGGGGTTGGTGGCACCTCTTGGGCTCCGACAAGGTAGACTCTGGCTCCTCCTAGCCCTTGCACAAGCAGACCGCTGCAAAGCACCAGACTGAGCAACACCAAGAATTTTATATGCGGGCGCTGAATCTTCTGCATCTTACCTCCTTCAAGAACAGGCAGATAGTTGGATGGTCATTTTTGTGCTGGCGAGGCAACGACAGTACCGAATCGTCAGCGCAATTTTGATTGTCAGGACGGCAAAGCATACTGCATTTCAAGGACGCGAGTTATCTAGGCGCACGCAACACCAATGGTAAGTAGATCGCGTGGGCATATTCGGCAGATTCTGCTATCTCGATATACCCCCCGGAATACACATTGTTGTTCTCGCGCGTTTCTTTGACCAGCCCGAAGTCTTGTCCCCAGGGAGGATCAGCATTCCAGGTTACATCGGCTTGCACGTACAGCGCATACGTGCCGATGGCCGGTGCGACAGGTATATCACTACATTCTATCTCGAAGGTCTGCCCCGGTTGCAATATCCCCCCCCACACCAAACAGATCTCGCCCTCATTATCGAAAACTCCGGTGGGTGCAGGCGCGTCAGGTGAGAGCAGATAGACCCTGGCAACATAGTGCCACCAATCATCCGAATCGTCCCAACGCCGCGTGGGCAATGTGCCTTGATTCTTGATCCTGGCAAAGACTCGGAATGGCGCGCCGGCCCCCGGTACCGCCGGTGACAGACGCGCATTGAGGACAACTAAATCCGGGCCGTGGAGAATGGTGTTGATATCGGTAACCGAAAGTTGCTCAGGGTGGAGGATCAGAGGCTCTTTGACCGTGCTAAAGCCGCTCTCGATATGACTGCTCATGGTCAGAATTTGTGGGGACATCGCGGGATTGACCTGGCCGGTTAACACAACTGAACCGGTGATCTCCGATTCGAGATCGCCTAAGCTATACGCATAGACACCCTCCCGTACCTGCGTCCATTCCGGGTTTAACCCGAGCAACGCGGTCGGCGGCGTAAACGTCTGCGTGAAAACGACATTGGTAAGAGGGGATGACAAAGCACTGTTGGTATAGTGGATGGTGTAGGTGAGGAAGTCTCGCGGAATGACCTCGGTTACGCCGTCCTGTTGTGTGATATGCAAGTCCACCGGCGAGAATAGCCCCTCGACCGCCACGCAAGCTAACTCTAGCACCGGATACAGGAAATCGCCAACCAGGGCTTGAACGCCATTGCAGTAGTTGGCCGTCCGGGCTATCGAATCCACCTCGGTGAGGAAAGCAACTTCCAGGGTGCCTCCCGGCTCTAATTGAAGGTCTTCCCAGATGATTTTCTCCCGCTCGCCGGGAAGGTGCGTAAACTCCGGCGCGCTCAGAGAGTCGACGAAGCGGAAATCGCTAGGCAGAATATCGGTCAGCACCACCGGAAAAGACTGCGCAGCGGCGCTGTGCAAAGTCAGTGTATAGACGAGCGATTCCCCCGCATCCAGGGCTTGCGGCGCGGCCTCTTTGGTGATCTGGACGGCGGGCGCACCGCGCACGGAAACCGGAGCCGTCGGGCCGGTGGGCGGCAGATCGAACTGTGTCTCGCCCCGCGCCGCGCTCCCCGTCACCTGGTTGTCATACTCGCCGGTGGGTACGTCCAGGCCGATGGTGGCCTGGAAGGTGAATGTGAGTACACTGTCCCCCGGCACCTCGTCCACAAGCCAGGTCGGGTGATGCGGGTTGCTGTGGGCATCCGGGGCCGGCCCGACGAGCATCTGCTTGAAGGTGAAGTCCTCCGGCAAACTGTCCTCAATCCGCACATCGTGCCACGGCTGCGGCATAGTGTTATGCAGTGTGATGGTGTAGACCACGTCCCATCCGGCGTTTATCGCCGGGTGAGACACGGTTTTGAACAGCGCGCGGAAGATGTTGACATCCACCGCCACGTTATCAGCGGGATTTACGTCCACGCTCCGTATCTCGGTGGTGTAGCCAATCTCGGCTTCGTTGCGGAAACTCAACACATCCTCGGGGATGGTGTCGGCCAGCTTAACGGTGAAGTTGACCTGCCCGGATTCGCCGGGGGCCAACTCGCCCACTGTATAGAGATATTGCCCGTTCCCCAGGTCATCCCAATTATTATCAGCAGCGGTGACGTATTCAAAAGGCGTGAGGGTCTTGGTAATGCCCACGTCATATAGCGTTAATTCGGCATCCTCCGCGTTGGCGTAAGTGACCACGTAGTTGAATGTGTCCCCGGCTTGGGCCACCTCGACGCCGTCCTCCAGGGAGATTTGCGCGTCCACACCCGGCAACTCTGTGACGTTGACGCAAGCGATGGGCAACGAGGGTGGGAGCACAAAGGTGCCCGCCTGTACCTGAATCTGGTTGCAGTAGCTGCCGGTCTCTGCCAGAACATCCGTGCGGGCGCGGAGGGTGATGTCCAGCGTCTCCTCTGGGCCGATGGATAGATCGCGCCAGACCACGCGCGCCGACGTTCCCGATAGCACCTCGGCGGGGGCGATATCGGCGGAGACGAACTCGAAGCCAGGCGGGAGCGTGTCGGTGAGGACGAGGGATTGGGTGTCGTCCATCTCGTTGAACAGCGTGATGGTGTAGGTCACGTCATCCCCGGCGTATACCGCCGTGGGTGCGACGGTCTTATCGGCCAACACCGTTGACGCGCCGCTAACCCAGACCCGCGCGGTCGGCCCGGTGGGCGGCACCTCGCGGGCTTCTCCGGTGTTCTGGTTATAGGCTTCGCCCGTCGCTGCGTTGAAATAGTAGCCAGAGGGCACATCCTCTTCCACGCGGACGCGGAACTCGAAGACCAGCGAGCGATTAGTGCTCAGATCGCCCGGCACGATCCAGGTAAGCACCTCCCGTTCGCCCTCCCGCTCGATGCTGGGTGCCACCGGCTGCTGGATGCCTTCCACGTAAGTGAAGCCCTGCGGCAAGGTGTCCACTACCACGATGTTATCTAAATCGACGTTGCTGCCGTTATACATCGTCAGCGTGTAAATGGTAGTATTTCCCACGTTCACCACATCATCCGCGACCTCTTTGAACAGCCCGATGCCCGAAATAACCATCACCTCCACGTCATCGGTATATCTGTGGCTGTATCCCAGGTTGATCGGCGCGAAGCCCACGACTTCGTTGACTTGCATCCCCACCATAATATACGAGCGCACCCGAAACTTGATCTCGACAAAGCTCTCGGCGGGAATTGTGTCCAGATGCCACACCAGCGGATCTTCAGAGACTGGTTCTGGGCCGCTGACCCAGCCCACAAACTCCCATCCAAAGGGCAACACATCGGTCAGCACCACGCCGGCGACCGGCGCGCCAGTGAGGTTGTGTGCTCGTAATGTGTACTCGACTTCGTTATAAGGCGAAACTGTGCTCAGGTTAGGCCGTTTGGTGATCTCGATGCCCCGGCGCACGTTGATCGAATAGCGCTCCGGGGGGATGCAGATATCGGGGTCGTCGATGGCTTCGACTCTGGCCCAAGCGCTGTAATTCCGCGATTCTCGATCATTATCCACCGTGTTTGGAGCCAACAACGTCAGCGTCACCACGGCCCGCTCGTCCACCACCAAGTCATCCCAATAGTAAACGTTATTCTCCACGCTATCATAAGGGGGAAAACTCTCCGTCACCGACAACACCCCACGCGAAGGGTCCGCCCACGAAAGCTGGATGCCCGTCGTCGGTGTGGGCACCGGGCGGTTGTCCTGCAACATCAGGGTCAACACTGTGGTGCTGCCAATCGCTACCGGGTTGGGATACGCTTCTTGAATCAGCGAGATGTGGGGGATGACCTTGATGGGAGCCAGCTTGGTGGCGTTGAAGCCGAGAATCGGCGGATCACCGAAGACGACGCCCACGCGGCCCTCGAGCTGCTCCAAATTGCGGTTACTTCCGCCGCGCGCATCACACCACGACGTTCCGAGGCCCAATCCCGTGGCCTCGACTTCGAAGATGTGCTCCCAAGATTCCCCAGGTTCTAAGGGGATGGGGGCGGTCGGCGTGTAGACGTAGTAATCCTTACCGGTCGCGGGGTCTGTGAAGCGCACAGAGTCTAGGTTGTCGATCAGATTCAAGAGGTCGTAGGTGGTGCTGGGAGAGTTGTTATATAGCGTTACCTCATATTGCGTGATCTCTCCTTGTACCACCGGCGAAAGTAACGCCTTCTTGTTAATCCTGATGGGACTTTCCACATTGACGGGTGCTCTTCTGCTGATAGATTGACTGCTCAATGGGCAGATAGCCGTATCGGGATTATATGCCGTCAACTCATTGGGATACCGCTTCCCCGCGCGCCCATCCACCAACGCGCGGAACGCGAAGGCTAACTCCTCTCCCGGTGCCAGAGAGGGTATAGCGTCCCAGCGCGCTATGTTGTCCACCACTTCATCGGGAGCGTAAGGCGGCGCAGTAGGCTCCACCATCTCATAGAAGGAGAAAAACGTCTCGGCGTTTTCCATTGGCAAGGTGTCCGTCAGGATAGTAAGAGGCACCGTTCGGTCGCTCTGATTTTCCACCACTACATTGTATGTGACCAATTCGCCGGGAATCTGATCCCTGGGACTGACCGTTTTGCGCAGCACGATAGACGCAATCACTTTGACCTCGGCGGTCTCATTTCTATTACTGTAGGCATAATACTCAAAGGGCGCGCTGGCCGATTTAGCCGTTACCGCGCTCAGGTATTTTTCAGAGGTACACGCTGTCGGCGGCGTCTGCGGCGGGATAAAGGCTTCGTACACGACTTGCCATATCCCGTTGGCGGCCACGCTCTGATCATGCCATTCCAGGATGCTGTTCTCCTCCCGGATCACGTCGGGGGCGGGGCCGGTGATCACCTGGGTATAGCTGAAAGGCACCGGCAGGACATCCTCAAGCAACACGTCCGAAAACGCCTGGTCATGATAGGGATTGTAGAACGTCAGCGTGTAGGTAATCACGCGGTTGGGGAAGGTCTCATCCGCTCTGAGCACCGGCGCGGTTTCCACCACCTTATCCAATGGCCCATATATCGACACCCTCAGATCGCGGAGAGCACTCGCGGGATGATGCGGCATCCCGGCAGCCTGGGCCAATAAATCACGGCGGCGATTGGTAACGCTCTCGTTGGTGCTGTAGGCGTGATCGCGGGGGATGCGCAGCGTGAAGGTCATGTGCGTGGTCTGGCCGGGCTGCAAAGCGTACTCCGGCGGGAAAGCCCATGTGATGACGCCCGCGTTGTGCTCCACAAGCACCCCCGGCACGCTGGCTGTCCCCGTGACAAAGGCCGTGGCCACGCTATCCGGCAACCGCTCTGTGACCACCAAATTGGTCGCGGGATAAGCGTCCGGGCGCGCTCTGGTCGTGCCATCGGATTGCAGATTCTGTAGCTGAACCGTATACGTCACCAGACGGCCGATCCGGGCCGCATCCTCGCCGGCGACCTCCCCTAGCGCGGACTTTTCCATCCGCAGCACCGGCCCCATCACCATCGAACTGACCAGTGGGGCCTCGGCGGTTGGCTGGTCAGGCACCTTCGCGATGATCGAGTTTTCCAGGCTGGTCGGTCCCATAATTTGGCGGAAAGGCTCGTGCTCACCCAGGGAAGGCTGCACCGTGATGGGCACCGTCACCGAGAAGATCACCTGGACACTTTCTCCGGCGGGCAAAGGTGCCATCGTGAAGAACGCCTCGCCACGCTTGCGATCCGGGAGCAGCGCGCGCGTCACCGATAGCACCGCCCCCGGCGGATCGGTCACATACCCGTTGAACTGCGCCAGCACCCCGCGTTGCCACCACGCGGCGCGGTCATCATACAAACTTGTCGTCCATGTGTCGTGGAGCACCATCCCCTCGACCGTGGAGCCGGAGACATTGCTCACCCAGACCGTGTACGTGAGCACGTCTCCAGCAAACACGGTGTCGGGCGCTTCCTGCGTGATCGCCACCGGCGCAGTCAGGAGAGCCGGCGACTGAGAATCGCCAAGCGCCGGGGCGGTCAACAGCCCCATGAAGACTATCAACGCCAGCCAACCACATCCGATAGCAAAACTCAAAGAGATCACCTTGTGTTTATGGATGCATGGATTCATCTCGACCCTCCTTAAAGACATTAGCGGACAGAGCAACTTACACCAGCAAATCTCATAGGTGTAGATATGGTTCATCCTCGAAACAAAATTACCTGAAGACGTTATTGTATATAATAATAATCCATCAAGCGTCATGCGTCAAACGTCACCAGCGCAAAACTAAACCTGTGATAAGAAGATGCCCCCGGTTGATTTCAAGCAAGGACACGGTTTTTAGGGTTCTTTCAGTAGAGTCATCCGTGAAATCTGGGTTCATCCGTGTCCCAACAGGGTGGTTTTTTGCGGTATTGCCTATTTTGACCTATCCGTTCCTTGCCCTCTTTGCTTTCCGAGGTATCATGCCCGGTGGAGGTGATCATGATCGAGACATTGCGCATGCAGTTAGAAGCTCTAGCCCCCCTGGACTTGGGGCATTGGCCCACGCCGTTGGAGCCGCTTCCCCGCGTGAGCCGGAAGCTAGGCCGCTTTGATGTGTGGGTCAAGCGTGACGACCAGACCGGCCTGGCGACCGGCGGCAACAAAGCCCGCAAGCTGGCGTACCTGATGGCCGAGGCCGTCCGCCAGGGCGCGGACCCGGTGATGACCACCGGCGCGCAGCAGTCCAATCACGCCCGGCAGACGGCGGCCGCGGCGGCCCGCGCGGGCCTGCCCTGCGTCCTGGTGCTCGGCGGCGAACCGCCCGCAGCGGCCCAGGGCAATTATCTGCTGGATACCATCCTGGGCGCAGAGGTGCGCTGGGCGGGCGAGCAGCCCTTAATGGCGGCCCTCACCCGCGAGGCGACGGCCCTCCGCGAGGCCGGGCGCGCGCCTTACGTGATCCCCTATGGCGGCAGCAACTCCTTGGGCGTCTGCGGCTACGTCGCCGCGATGCTGGAGCTATGGGAGCAGATGCGCGCGCGCGACCTCCACTTCGGCTCCATCGTCGTCGCGTCCAGCAGCGGAGGGACGCAGGCCGGGCTGCTGGTGGGCGCGCGCGCGCTAGGCTATCCGGGCCGCATCCTGGGCATCAGCATCGCCGAACCGGCCAAGTCCTTCCGGCAGGAGATCGCGCAACTGGCTAACGGGGCGGCCAAATTGCTGGCCCTGGACATCGCCATCGCCCCCGCTGACGTTCTGGTGAGCGACGCTTATCTCGGCGGCGGGTACGGTGTGGTGAGCGACCTTGAGCGCGAGGCTATCGCGCTGGCCGGCCGCACCGAGGGCTTGTTGGTCGATCCCGTCTACACGGGGCGTGCTTTGGGCGGCTTGATCGCGCAAGCGCGGCAAGGCACCTTCGCGCCGGGGGAGCGCGTGCTCTTCTGGCATACCGGCGGCACCCCGGCCCTGTTCGCCTACGGCGACGCGGCCCTTCCCAAAGAACCCTTGTCCCCATGAAGCGCGGCTACTGGCTGCTCATCGGCCTGGCGGTGGGCATTGGGCTAGGACTGTTCATCGGCTGGGGGCTGCTGCCCGGTTCTCCGGAATTGACCTCGCCGGGCGCGATGCGCGCGGATTACCAGGATGAGTACATTCGCCTGGTGGCGGTGAGCTACCAGGTCGAGAAGGACTTAGACCGCGCCCACGAGCGGTTGGCGGCTCTGAACGCCGCCGCGCCCACAGCGTGCCTGGTGGAGATGACGGAGCGGTGGATCGCCGACCAGCGCGATCCTGTGCTGGTCGCGCCGCTGGCCCGGTTGGCCCACGACCTGGGCGTCGAGACCGCGTCGATGTTGCCCTATTTGGAACCAGAGACCCCGTGAAATCCGGGCATCTGCTTCTGCTTGGGACGGCGGTGGGCCTGCTGATCGGGCTGCTTTTCGCCTGGGTCATCGCGCCCGTTGAGTATTACGACACCTATCCGCCGCTGTTGCAGCCCGACTATCGCCGGGATTGGATTCGGATGACCGCGCTGACTTACGGGCAGGAGGGCAACTGGCCGCGGACGCAAATCCGCCTCCACGACCTGGCCGAAGCGGAGATCCGCCAGACGTTGGCCCGGACGCTGGACGAAGCGGTTGAGGCGGGCCACGCGATCTCTGTGCTGCAACGGATCGCGCAGTTGGCGCAACGTTACGGCGTCGATAACGTCACCGTC
>SLSP01000315.1 GCA_007130345.1 Thermoflexales bacterium | reverse complement strand
CCAGAAGTTGCCATCCCCTATTTGCAACTTGCCTCGATCCTGCACGTAGGCCATCACACGCACTTTGGTTGTGGGACGTTCATCTTGCGCTGAGGATAATCTATGAACGCAACCACGCTACTCAAACGCTATTGGATGCCCCTTGTGGGCGGATTGTGTGTGATTTTGGGCCTGGGGCTGATGCTCGCCACCTGGTCGGGAGCCTCTGCGCCGGCCCCGCTGCCCCCCGCTACCTCGACGGCGGAGCCGGAACCATCGCCTACCGCCACGCCTCGGCCCACCTCCACCCCAGAGCCAATCGTGCCGACGCGCACCCCATCTCCGACCCCTACTCGCATCCCTACTGAGACCCCTGAGCCGACGGCTACCGCGACGCTCGTTCCCCTCACGCCCCGTCCCACGCATACCCCTGGCCCATCGCCCACACTCAGTCCCACCCTGGAACCCACCGCCACCCCCGAGCCGACCGCCGCGCCTCCGCCGGCTGGCGGCTTCATCGTCCCGCCCCACGAGCGCCATCGCCTGGGCATCTCCATCCCCTACGGTGCGCCGGGGGCGTATGACCTGCTCGGCCCGCTCGGCGTGGGCTGGGTGATGGATTGGAGCGCGCGCGGCAGCGTCAACCTCCCGCCCGGCGTCCAGTACGCGCAGACCGTGCGGATGCGCGGCGGCGTCCTCCGCCCCAACGCCGAAACGCTCACCGGCATTGCGGCGGCGCGGCCCGGTTCGCTCTGGCTGATTTCCAACGAGGCCGATGTGCGCTGGCAGGACAACGTCGAACCGCAGGTCTACGCGCGCCTGTACCACGAGGCGTACCACGCCATCAAGGCCGGCGATCCCGGCGCGGTGGTCGCCGCCGGCGGCATCGCGCAGCCGACGCCGCTGCGGATGCGCTACCTCGACATCGCGCTGCAAACCTACCAGGCCGAGTTCGGCGCACCGCTCCCGGCGCAAGCGTGGCATATCCACAACTACATGCTCCGCGAGGAGCGCGACTCCTGGGGCGTGGACATCCCCCCCGGCATCCCCGACAACACCGGCAAGCTCTACAGCATCGAAGACTCCGGCAACCTGGACCTTTTCCGCGCCCAAATCTACGACTTCCGCCGCTGGATGGTCTCGCGCGGCTACGGCGGGCAGCCCCTCATCGTCTCCGAGTTCGGCGTGCCGATGCCGGAGGACTACGGCTTCCCCCCGGAGCGGATGGCCGAGTTCCTCCGCGAGACGTGGCGCTTCTTCCTCACAGCCACCGACGGCGCGCTCGGCGATCCCAATGACGGCGGGCGGTTAGTGCAGCGCTGGTGCTGGTTCAGTATGGCCTATCCCTATTACCCTACCGGCAATTTACTGGATGAGAATAACCAGTGGACGCCGTTAGCGCGGACGTGGTTGAGTTACGTTGGAGATTAAACACACCGGGAAACGGCGCTGGCGCGGCCCGCTGGCCTTCGCCGTAATGTTGCTGGTCTTTTGGTTGCTGGCCCGCGAGTTGGATTGGGGCGAGGCATTCCGTGCCCTCCGCCGCGCCGACTACTTGTGGGTGGCGTTGGGCACGCTGGCTATCGTAGCGACCTTCTTCACTCGCGTGTGGCGCTGGCAAGCCCTCCTCTGGTGGGCGACGTTGCACTTCGGCCCCGCGTTGGCCGCGATGCTGATCGGGCAAGCGGCCAATCTCTTTCTGCCGATGCGCGGCGGAGATGCCGTGCGCGCGGTTTGGATCGATCCGGAACCGGACGTGGCTATACCGGAAGCCCTCGGCACAGTGGTGTTGGAAAAGGTCTGGGACTTAATCGGCCTGCTGCTGTGCGGCCTGCTGCTGCTCCCGTTGATGTCGCTGCCCGCGTGGTTCACCCAGTCGGCGGTGTGGACGGGGCTGCTGGTGCTGGGCGTGTGTGCCGCGCTCTGGGCGGGCCTGCGCTGGCAAGAGACGCTCTTCCGGTGGGTGATGGCGGTGCTGACGCGCTTCCCGCTTGGCTGGGATGCTACGGTACTGCCCTGGTTGCGCCAGTTGACGCAGGGCGTCGAATCGCTGCGGGACGCGGGCGCGTCCGGGCGCGCGTTTCTGTGGACTCTGGCAACGTGGGGCCTCGGCGTGGCGTCTAACTGGGCCGTGATGGCGGCCTTCGGCGTCCGCTCCGTGCCGGCCGCGCTGCTGCTGATGGCCGCGCTGATGGTCGGCGGTGCGGCCATCCCCACGCCGGGACGCCTGGGCGTCTTTGAGGGTATCTGCGTTGTCGTCCTCGGCGGCTTCGACGTGCCCGGCGATGTGGCCCTGGCGATTGGCCTGGTGCTGCATCTCGTGGTGATGGGGCCGCCGCTGCTCGCTGCCGCGTTGCTGTCCTACCGGTATCCCATCATCCGGGGGGCCGATGGCACAGCTTGAGATCTCCGTCATTATTCCGGCCTATCAAGCGGAAGACTGCATCGGGCAGTGCGTAGCCGCGCTCGCGCAGCAGAGCGTGGCCCGCGAAAGCTACGAAGTCCTCGTGGTAGATGACGGCTCGACCGACGCCACCGCAGAACGCGCGCGGGCGGCTGGCGCGGATCGCGTGCTGACCGTGCCGCACGGCGGCCCCTCGGCAGCGCGCAACGCCGGCATCGAAGCGGCGCGGGGCACCCTCGTGCTCTTCACCGACGCCGACTGCGAACCCTCCCCGGATTGGATCGCCCGGATGACGGCCCCCCTCTCCGATCCCGGTGTGACCGGGGTGAAGGGCGCGTATCGGACACGCCAAACCGCGCTCATCGCCCGGCTGGTGCAACTGGAATTCGAGGTCCGCTACGCGCGGATGGCGACGCTGCCCCAGATCGACTTTGTGGACACCTACGCGGCAGCTTACCGGCGCGACGTGCTGCGGGACTACGGTGGCTTCGACACGGCCTTCCCCATCCCCTCGGCAGAGGATGTAGACCTCTCCTTCCGGCTGGCGCGGGCGGGTCATCGGCTGCTCTTCGCGCCGGATGCCTGGGTCTGGCATCGTCATCCCCCAACGCTCAAAGCCTATCTCCTGCGGAAAATGCGCTTCGGCTACTGGCGCGCGCTGCTCTACGTCCGCTATCCCGACAAAATCTCCGGTGACGCGCACACCGATCCCGCGCTCAAGACGCAATTCGCGTTAGCCGCGCTGCTCGGGCTGGCGGGCGTGGGCGCGTTAGTATGGCCGGGCGCACTTGCGCCCGCGCTCTGGTGGGCGACGGGCGTGCTGCTGGCGGCCTTCCTGCTCACCACGCTGCCCTTCGTGCGCTGGGCCTGGCCCCGCGACCGGGGCGTTGCCCTCGCCTGGCCCGCCGTCACCCTGGCCCGCGTCTACGTCCAGGGGCTAGGGCTGGCGGTGGGGTTGGTGCGACAATTAGGAAGCCGTGAGTCTTATTGAGACGCTTAGACCAAGATGGCTTGAAGCATAGGAGGTATCCATGTTGTTCTTTACCGCAATTGTAGAAAAATGCCCGGATACGGGTTTGTATGTCGGCTATGTCCCTAACTTTGCCGGGGCGCATACACAAGGCGAAACCCTGGACGAACTCTACCACAACTTACATGAAGTCCTGGAGATGTTACTGGAGGATGGTCAGCCAATTTTAGACACGGAATTTGTCGGGACACAAACCATTATGGTTAGTCAATATGGGTAAGAAATATCCGGTCTTGAAACCTCGGAAAGTGATGAAAATTCTGGAACAACTCGGGTTTGTGATTGTACGACAACGCGGTTCACACATCCAATATCGGCATCCAGATGGGCGCTGCACGACCGTTCCATTTCATGGTGGACGAGATATTTCCCCTATTTTGTTGCGACAAATTGCCAAAGACATCGGTTTAACCATAGAGGAATTCTTGAGTCATTAGCAACAGATTGACGTTTCTGCGAACGAAGAAGTTTTTGGTGCAAAGATTGAATTGTCGCAAGCTATCCTCCAAGTTCCAAGCGTTTTTGGTCAGTGGCGTATCCGGCGCGCTGGCCTTGACGGTTTACCTCCTTACGCTGGCCCCCTCGCTCACCTGGGCGCACTGGGGCGCGGATGGCGGCGACTTCATCACGGCGGCTGTGACCGGGCGATTACCTCATCCGCCCGGCTTTCCCTTTTATATGCTGCTGGCGCGGATGATGCTCTGGCTGCCCGGCGATCCGGCGCGCGCTCTCAACGCGCTCTCGGCGGGGATGGCCGCGCTGGCGGTGATGGCGCTGGCGTGGATCGCGCTCCGACGCGGCGCGGGGCCGGTGATGGCGGCGGCGCTGGCGTTGACGGTGGGGTTCGCGCCGCTGTTCTGGTCGCAGTCGCTCATCACGGAGGTACACGCGGCGGCGGCAGCTTGCGTCGCGCTGACGCTGGTGGCGGTGGAGGCACGCTCGGCGTTTGGCGCGGGGCTAGGGTGGGGGCTGGCGCTGGCCGTCCATCCGACGACGATTTTCCTCGCGCCCTGGCTGTTAGGTCGGGGAGCTGACGCTCCCCGCCGAGCTTTCCTGGATGCTCCAAGGGGAGCATCAGCTCCCCGTCAAACGCGGCAAAGCTGGGGAACTGACGTTCCCTGCCGAGCGTATGTGCAAGCGTATGTGCAATTTGTGGTTGGCCTGGCGCTCGGCCTCAGCCTCTACGCGCTGCCGCTGCTGCGCGGGGCCGGGCCGGAGCCGTGGGGCGATGCGCGCACGCTCGCCGGGTGGCTGGAGTTCTCGACGGCGCGGCTGTATTGGGGCTATGCCTTCGCGCTGCCGCTGGTCGAGTGGCCGGGGCGGATAGTGGCCTGGGCCGCGTTGCTGGCGCGGCAATTCACGCCAGTTGGTGCGTTGTTGGTGCTCTACGGATTGACCCGGTGGGCGCGTCGCGCGCCCGGCGAGGTGCTCGGCTGGCTCGCGGCGTGGGGCGCGCTCAACGTGTACGCCATCGGCTACGCCACCCACGACTCGCTGGTCTATTTGGTGGGCTTGCTGCCGCTGATGATCTACCCGCTAGTCGAGGGTGCGCGCGGGATGATGGTTTTCATCACAGAAGCACAGAGTTCTCGCCGATTTTTTGCCATTTGCCATTTGCCATTTCTCCGTGCCTCTGTGGTGATAGTGTTGTTGCCGCTGGCGTTGCTCGCGTTGAACTGGGGCGCGCTGGATTTGAGCCGCGATACCGAGGCCGCGATGTGGGCGCGGACGACGCTCGCGCAGGCCCCGCCGGAGGCGGTCGTGCTGGTCGCCGGGGATCGCCACACGTTCGCGTTGTGGTACGCGCAGGACGCGCTCGCGCTCCGCCCGGACGTGCTGCTCATCAGCCGCAATTTCTGGTCGCAACCGGCGTACCGGGAGTTCCTGGCGCAGCACGCCGGGGTCACGGTGGCCGAGCCGGAAGAGTTTGCCGGAGTCCGGCCTCTCTGCGAGGTCGAAGAGGAGGTGTTGAGATGTCAGTAATCGCGCAATATAGGCGACAAATCGGCTTGGGCGTGGCGATGCTCGGCCTGTTGCTCGTAGGCGTGTGGGGCGTGCAGGTGGGCGGCGCGCTGTTCTCGCTGCGAGGGCAGATGGCGGCGGCGCGCGCGCTGGCGGATGACCCGTTGGCGGTGGATGTGGCTTCTGCCGGAGAGATGGTGAGCACGCTGCGCCGAGATGTCGTGACCTTGCGGCGCAACGTCGGCTGGATGACGGGGTTCGGGCGGCTGTGGCGCTGGATGCCGGGCGTCGGGCCGCTGCTGGCAGAGTCGCGTGACCTGCTCGCGCTGGCCGATGGGCTGACGGAGGTAGGGAACTTGCTCTGGGAAGACATCGCGCCGGTGGCGGAGGCGTTCCAGGCGGGCGGCCTCGTGATGGATGACGCCCTGGCGTTGCCGCAACAGATCGCCGGGAAGCTGCCCCGCGCGCGGATTGTGACGGCGCAGGCGCACGCGACCTATCGCCGCATCGACGCGGACGCGCTGCCGCGCCAGTTCCGGGACGAGTTCGCGCAGTTGGACGTGGCGTTGTCCCTGCTCCAAGAGGGGCTGGCGTGGGCGGCGGAGGCCCCGGATGTGTTGGGGCAGACCGGGCCGCGCACCTATCTGCTGCTCGCGCTCAACGAGGACGAATTGCGGCCCGGCGGCGGGTTCATCACTGGCGTCGGCGAGGTGCAAATCGTCAACGGGCAGGTCGCGGCGGTGAATTTCCTCGACAGCTACGCGGCGGACGATTTCACGCAACCTTATCCCCTGCCGCCGGAACCGCTACGCCAGTTTATGGGCCTTGATCTGTGGGTCTTCCGGGATAGCAATTGGTCGCCGGACTTCCCGACGGCGATCCGGCAAGCGCTGGCACTCTATCGGCCCGGCTATCCGGTGGATGTGGCGGGCGTGGTGGCGCTGGATCAGGGCGCGGTGCGGGAGTTGATCTCCGCGCTTGGCCCGCTGGAAGTGGAGGGGGCCGCCGCGCCGGTCACAGGCGAAACGCTGATGGACTTCATCTATGAGGCGTGGTTGCCGGAGGATGGGCGGCAGGATGGGGAATGGTGGCAGCAGCGCAAGTCGTTTATGGAGCCGTTGGCGGCGGCCGCGCTGGCCCGCATCGAGGCGGGGGACGTGGATTGGGTGACGTTGGTGCAGACGGCGTTGCGTCTGGCCGAGCAGAAGCATCTGCAAGTGTACTTGCGCAATCCCCAGGCGGCGGCGTTGCTGGCGGCGCGAGGGCTGGATGGCCGTGTCCATATCCCCGAAGCCGGAGATTTTGTGATGGTTGTTGAGGCGAACGTGGGATACAACAAGGCCAGTCCCAGGATTGCGCGGGAGTTCGTCTATGAGGTGGATTTGACGCGCGAGCCGCCGCGCGCCACCCTGACGCTGGACTACACGCACACCAGCCAGGTGGACATCGCGTGCCGGGTCGAGGCGCGGTATGACCCGGTCTACGTGCAGATGATGGATCGCTGCTACTGGGCGCACTTGCGGGCGTTCGTCCCGGCGGGCGCGCGGCTGGTGGACAGCAGCCGCCATCCCATTCCGGCAGAGGCGGTGGCGATCCGTGAGGCGTGGCCCGGCGAGGCGCAGGTCGCGGCGGAATTGGGCGGGATGGTGTTCTCGCAAGCGTTCTTGTTGCCCACGCGCGCGCAAACGCGGGTGCAGTTTGTCTACGAGTTGCCGGAGGCGGTGCGCTGGCTCGATGGCGATAGCGAGGTGTACCGTTTGACGTGGCAGAAGCAGGCCGGGATGGCCAGTGTCCCGGCGCGGGTCACTTTGCGTTTGCCGGAAAATGCGGTAGTATTAGCAGCACAATCTGATCTTACAGCTTGCACGCGCCCCAACACCGTCCTGGACGAGACCGGGGCGTTTTTGTGTGAGATGCTGCTGGCAGGGGACGCGCAGATTGCGGTGAAGTACCGGGTGGAGAGGCCGTAGGGCGTCCCAGGGTCAGCGCGCTTGTGCGATATAGCGCGGTAGTTTATGATGGTGTGTGTTTAACCCGCAACGAGGTTTAAGGAGGAGCAATGAAACGTGGACTATGGTTAGGTTTTTGGGGTGTGCTATTGATAGCCTTGCTAGGATTAGCCGCGCTGCCGGTGATATGGACGCCGGCGGTGCAGGCGCAGGATTTCACGGTGCCAACGCGCACGCCGACACCCGGCCCGGCGACGCCAGTTCCGCCACCGACAGACCCGCCCCCCGATCCCCCTTCTGATCCGCCGCCGGACCCACCCTCTGATCCGCCGCCGCCGCCGCCGGAAGACGGCACGGTCACGCCGACGGCGACGCTTGGGCCGGGCACGGTTATGCCGACGGCGACACCTATGCCGGGCACGTTCACGCCGACCGCGACGCCCGGTGAGGATGCTGCGATCACGGGCACGCCGACCCCGGCGGCCGAGGCGGATGTCTCTGTGCAGGCTACGGCGACTCCTGGCACGGCGGCGACGGAATCTCCCGGCGACGCGGTTCCCGGCGAGGGCACGGCGACGGTCGCGCCACCCCCGGTGGAGGGGGAGCCGCTCCCGCCTGATGGCGCGGGCGGCGAAGACGTGATGCCCACACCCACGCTGATACCTGTCGCCTCGGAGACGCAACAGCGACTTCCGCTCACTATGTGTGGCGGCGCGGTGTTGATGCTGTTCGGTTTGGGGCTGCTCTTTTTGTGGCAACGCAAATCCTAATGGGGCAAAGTGGGGAAGATGCCGGCGGCTATTGAATTCCAGGACGTATCCAAGCGGTTTACCTTGCATCACGCGCGCCCCCAGTCGGTTCTGGAAGCGTTGCTCGGCTTTTTCCGGCGGGATAAAACGAGCGATGAGTCCCTGTGGGTTCTCAAGAACGTCAGCTTTGCACTGGAGCAGGGCAAGACTTACGGGTTTATCGGGGCGAACGGCGCGGGCAAGAGCACCGCGCTGAAGCTGATCGCGCGCATCATCACGCCGACGACGGGGCTTATCGATACCTCTGGGCGGGTG
>SLSP01000393.1 GCA_007130345.1 Thermoflexales bacterium | reverse complement strand
TACGGCGCGCACGTCCTGGATGTGTGCCTGGCGCTGACGGAGCGTGCGGACGAAGCCGCGACGATGGCGCGGGTGGTCAAGCTGCTCGCGCTCAACACCCCGGCCCCCCTCGTCATTGACACCACCGACATCGCTGTGATGCGCGCCGCGCTGGAGACCTATCCGGGCCGGGCGATCATCAACTCGGTGCATTTAGAAGCCGGCGAGGCGCGCGCCCGCGAGATCCTCACCCTGGCGCGAGACTTCGGCGCGGCCCTCATCGCGCTGACGATTGACGAGGCGGGGATGGCGAAGACCGCCGCGCGCAAGCTGGACGTGGCGCGGCGGCTCTATCACCTGGCGGTGGATGACATCGGCTTGCCCGCGCACGCCCTAATCTTCGACCTGCTCACCTTCACGCTGGCAACGGGCGACCCGGAGGCGGCGGATACGGCCGGCGAGACCCTCGCCGCGCTGCGCGACATCAAGACCGCGCTGCCCGGCGTCCTCACCAACCTGGGCGTCAGCAACGTCTCCTACGGGCTGCGCCCCCCGGCGCGGCGTGTGCTGAACAGTGTCTTCCTTTATGAAGCGGTTGAAGCCGGGCTGGATGTCGCCATCGTCAACCCGGCGCAGATCACGCCCTATCCCGACATCCCCGCCGAAGCGCGGGAACTGGCCGAAGACCTGCTCGCCAACCGGCAACCGGACGCGCTGGCGCGCTTCATCGCGCACTTCGAGGGCGCGGTGGATACGGCGACTGCCCCCGGGGACGGGGGCGTGGAGCTAACTCCATCTGAGGTGCTCTTCGCTGCCATCACCCGCCGCCGCCGCGAGGGCGTCGAGTCGCTGGTGGACGCCTGCCTCGAAACGCAAGCGCCGGTGGAGGTCCTCAACGACATCCTGCTCCCGGCGATGAAAGAGGTCGGCCAGAAGTTCGGCGCGGGCGAGTTGATCCTGCCCTTCGTGCTGAAATCGGCGGAGGTGATGAAGGCCGCCGTTGCCCACCTGGAGCAATATCTCGACCAGGCGGAGGGCGCGCAGAAGGGCGTGGTGGTGCTGGCGACCGTCTTCGGGGATGTTCACGACATCGGCAAGAACCTGGTCAAGACGATCCTGGCGAACAACGGCTACACCGTCCACGATTTGGGGAAACAAGTGCCGGTGGACGTGGTGATTGACAAGGCGGTGGAGGTGAACGCCGACGCCATCGGCCTGAGCGCGCTGCTCGTGGCGACAAGCCAGCAGATGGCGCGGGCGGTGGAGACGTTGCAGCGGCGCGAGTTGGCGCTCCCGCTGCTCATCGGCGGCGCGGCCATCAACCCGGAGTTCGCGCAGCGCATCGCCATCCCTGAAGGGGGGACGCTGTACAAGGGCGGCGTCTACTACTGCGAGGACGCCTTCGAGGCGTTGCAGGTATTGGAGCATATCGTACTGCACGAACCGACCGCGCCGCCGGAGCATCATCACGCCCACGAACCCGCGCCAAACCAACCGGAAGCCTGCGCGAGTTGCGGGACGCCGTGCGATCTCCCGGCGGCGGAATTGGCGCACATCCCCGACGCGCCGTTCTGGGGGACGCGCGTGGTGCGCGGCATCGCGCTCGCCGACCTGCTGCCGCTACTGGATCGCAATCGCCTGTTCCGCCTGAACTGGGGCGCGAAAGGCGCGAAGGGGAAGCAGTGGGAGAAGCTAGAAGCCGAGTTCGAGGCGCGGCTGGCCGAGATGTGGGCGACGGCGGGCGAGTACCTGCGGCCCCAGGCGGTCTACGGCTACTTCCCCGCGCAATCTGACGGCGATGACCTGATCCTCTATGACCCTGAAGCTCCAGAGACACTGAAAGAAATCGCGCGGTTCAGCTTCCCGCGCCAGTCGGCGGAGCAAAATTCACGGTCTGGGCGTTGCCTGTGCCTGGCAGACTACTTCGCGCCGGTGGGGAACGGCGTGCTGGACGTGGCCCCGTTCCAGGTGGTGACGGTGGGCGCGGAGGCCGGGGAGCGCTTCGGCGCGCTGGATGCGGCCGGCGAGTACAGCGAGGCGTACTTCGTTCACGGGCTGGCGGCGCAAGTCGCCGAGGCCGCTGCTGAATGGATGCACCGTCGCATCCGCCGCGAGCTAGGCATCGCCGACGATCAGGGCAAGCGCTACTCGTGGGGCTATCCCGCCTGCCCGGATGTCGGCCAGCATCACACGCTCTTCCACCTGCTGCCGGCCGAGTCCGCGTTGGGGATGGCGCTTACCGAGGTCGGGCAACTCGTCCCGGAACACAGCACCGCCGCGCTGGTTGTGCATCATCCAGAGGCGAAGTATTTTGTGGTGCGGTAAGCGGGGAAGTTAATCGTGAACGTTCCGGCGTGGTAGCCGCCAACGAATTTTTGAATGTATAAACGCATGGAGTTGGCCTGACGCGCTTTTTGGGGCAATATCGCAAAAGTCATCCGGTTTGGGACACGGATGAACACGGATTTCACGGATAAAACCAAAGAAATCCGTGTTTTTCCGTGGGGTAGCAGTTGATTCACCTGAAAGAACCCTAAAAATCCGATTTTTTAGAAACTTGATATTACAGAGAGATTTTTCGCGTGCGAATCCGTGTCCTATGCGCGAGCGCCACCGGGGCCCTTCTCTTGTCGTTTCGACCATCGGCGTGGCGCGGGGTGTGGTTGCGTGGATTATGAAGCCGCATATAATGGAGATGTTATGGGCTTGGGCCGATGCGGCATTCGCATCGATATTTTGACGGGGCCTTTGGCGGAACTTCTTCAAATCGTAACCGAACCTTTATGGTAGAGCTTCGTTTCCCGATGGGTTTCATGCTATAATTTAATTACTCAAGTATTTTGAGGTGGATATGGGCAATAAAATTTTGTACATCGAAGACAATCCCGGTAATCGGATGTTAGTGATGCGGATTTTGATGGTGGAAGATTATGAGGTCATCCTGGCCGAGGATGGGCCGACCGGCATCGAGTTGGCGCTGTCCGAACGCCCCGACTTGATCCTGATGGACATGAATCTCCCGGACATCGATGGGTATGCGTTGACGCAGCAAATTCGAGAGATGCCGGAAATCCAGGATACGCCGATCATTGCGATGACGGCTAATGTGATGCATGGAGATCGGGAGAAGACGTTACAAGCCGGGTGTGATGGTTATATCCCCAAACCCATTGATGTGGATGAATTGCCGATTCAGATTGCGAAGTTTCTGAAAACGCACTGAGGAACGCCGGGGCACAGTTAGCTATCTCCGGCCTCAAGTCTGGCCATTGTCAGATGGCGAGAGGTTTCATCACCAGTTGAGGAGCTATGACAACGCAAATTGTGCCCCCCTCTGAAGCAAGCATCTTAATTGTTGAGGACAACCTCAACAACTTTATTCTGATGACCCGGCTGTTGGCCTTCCTGGGGGTGAAGAAATGCGAGTGGAAGGCTTCTGGATGGAAAGTCCTGGAGTTCGCCGAGACGTTAGGGGACGTGCATTTGGTGTTGATGGATATCGCGTTGCCTGAAGCCGATGGTTATCAAGCGTTGGCGTCCTTGCGTTCTCACGCCCGTTTTGCAGAGGTCCCCATTGTGGCTGTGACCGCCGACAATTCCTTGCAGAACATGAAGCGAGCCAAAGCGTCGGGTTTCGACGGTTTCATTGGCAAGCCCTTGAACCCCGACCGATTCCCTGAACAGGTGCGGCGGATTTTGCAAGGTGAGGAGGTATGGGAACGGCTATAGCCGGTGGGCCGGATGCTGCACACGACGCTCGTAACATTCCTACCACAGGAATGCGGGGAGGGTTGGGGCGCATCCTGTTGACGGCTTTTTTGATCTTGACCATCGTGCCGCTCGGATTGACCGGGGGATACGCGGCGCAACAGCATCAGCAAAACTTGCAGCTCGAGATGGGTAACAAGTTGCAAGCGGTGGCTACCTTAAAAGGCGCGGAGTTGGAGCGCTGGGTCCGTCAGATTCAGACGCTCTTGCATGTGTCGGTATCGCGGGAAGGGGACGGCGGGCCAGACGCGCTGCGCGGCTTCTGGTGGATGAGCTTGCGCGAGCAGGTGCCAGAGTTGCTAGGGTTGGTGGCTGTGGACACGGGCGGATCTCTGAAATGGGTTGTCGGTGGGTGTTCTGCCGATGACGCGCGGCTGTTCACGCCAGAAACTTTCCCCGCGCTACACGAATTTGTCATCTATGATCGTGATGATGTGCTCCTCTTTACCCTCCAACAGCCCGAGTATACCTATGTTTTTTGTCTGAGAGCGGAGTCCATCGCGCCCATCATTGCGTGCGATATGGCGATTGGGGAGACCGCCGGGGTCTATCTGGTGGATAGGGCGTGTACGTGGCCGCTCAACGTTTGTGACGGGGCTGCGGCAGAGCTAATCGCGCGGGGCGAGCCGCGCAATGCGCTGTACGTCAATCACGAGGATACCCCCGTCGTCGGCGCGTACTATCCGCTGTCCGATTTGAGCGTGGGGATTTTGGTGGAGCAAGCCCAGGCCGAGACGTTGGCGTCTACGGATCGCATCGCGGCCACGTTGATCGCGATGGTGCTGGCAGTCGCGCTCGCCACGACTATCATCGCCGCCATCGTCATCCGCCAGATCACGCGGCCCGTCATCCAACTGACAGAATCGGCGGTGGCGATGGCCGAAGGCGACCTCGACCAGCATCTCGCGGTCAAGTCGCGGGACGAGATCGGCATCCTGACCTACGTGTTTAACGAGATGGCGGCGGAGTTGAAGTCGCTCTACGAAGACCTGGAAGCGAAGGTGGTGGAGCGCACGCAGCGCCTTCAGCGGGCCAACTATCAGATTCAGCGCAGGGCGTTGCACTTGCAGGCCAGCCAGGAAATCGGTCAGGCCATTACCTCGATTCGGGATCCGGCAGTCTTGTTGAATCGCGTGGTGGATTTGATCCGGCAATGGTTTATGTACGCTTCTGTGGCGGTCTATCTTGTGGAACCGGGCGGGGGGGAGACCTGCTTGCGCGCGCTCAGTCCGGAGGCCGATGAGGCCAGCGGATGGTCGCCGGGAGAGGCCGTGGCGTGGCCCGCGCAGTTCCGCGCCGGGGACGGCTCCGTGGTGGATCGGGCTATTCGCAAACGCGCGTCACAGGTAGAGCACCAGGAGACGGTAGATGAAGTCGAGTGGTACCGGCGCACGTTGAGCCGGGTTGCGATTCCCTTGCGGATGGAAGACCGCGTGATGGGCACGTTAGCGGTATTGAGCACCGAGCGCGAGGGGATCCAGACGGACGAAGTGGATGTGCTGGAAATTCTGGCGCATCAAGTCTCTGTGGCGCTGGAAAATGCCCGGGCCTACGAGCGCGAGCGGTATGTAACACAGCAGTTAGAGGAGGCGGAAGCCTTCAAGGTGCATTTCTTGACCAATATGTCCCACGAGTTGCGTGAACCGCTGAATACCATTATCGGGTTCTCGCGGTTGCTGATTAAGGGCATCGGCGGAGATTTGAACGCGCAGCAGAAGCAGGACATGGAGCAGATCTACAATGATAGCCAGCACTTGCTCTTTCTCATCAACGATATTTTGACCATCTCCCAAATCCAGGCGGGCCTGATGGAGTTGAAGCTGCAACCGGTCAACTTCGCAGAGCTTGTGAATGGTGTATTGCCGACGGCGGGCGCGCTCGTGCGGGGCAAGGAGATCGAATTGCTGTGCAACATTGCTGACGATTTGCCGCTGCTCCGTGTCGATCCGATACGGATTCGCCAGGTGCTCGTGCATCTCTTCAACAACGCGGCGAAGTTTACCGAGGTCGGCCACATTGAGTTGTCGGCCTGGCACGATGAGGACAACGTCTACGTCAGCATCAGCGATACCGGGGTGGGGGTGTTGCGCGCCGACCGCGAGCGGATTTTTAACCGCTTCGAGAAGGGCGCGTCTCACGAGGGCCTGAGCAAGCAAGGGGCCGGATTGGGGCTGTCCCTGTGTCGGGAATTTGTCGAGATGCATGGCGGGGAGATTTGGATGGAAAGCGGCCTGGGGCGCGGCAGCAGCTTCACGTTCTCTTTGCCGTACTATCGGGCAGCGTCTCCATCCGCGCCGGAAGCGGGGCTGAAAGAACCCTAAAAAATCAGATTTTTAGAAGCCTGATACTACCGATAGATTGTTCGCGCGCGAATTTCATATAGGTAGTGGGTCGCGTGTGGAAAAACCTGATTTTTGGGCATAGGAGGCTGAATGGCAAACGAAGAGAGGGTGCCTGTGGTGCCGAAAGCATCCGCGTTGGACGCTAACTTTGCGGCCTGGCGACAGGACTTGCTAGGGCAGGTCTTGCGCATCGTGGCCCTTGCCGGTATGCCAATGGTCGGGTTTGGCGTGGTCTATCTCTACAGCCACCAAAACTACGTGGTCATTCCCCTGGTGCTGCTGGTGTACGCGGCGGTTCTGGTCGCGGCGTTGGGCAAGGCCCTGTCCTACTTTAACCGGGTGCTGATTTTCTTGGGCGGGATACTGCTCTTGGGCGGGGTCGATCTGATCAGCTATGGTTGGGGCGAGAACGCGCGCATCTACTTGATGGCGTTTGTGATCTTCTCGGCGATTTTCATCGGGCAGCGGGGCGGCTTCGTGGCGCTCGGACTGTCCAGCGCGCTCCTGCTGATCGCCATTCTGCTGTTCAACATCATCGACGCCGTCCCGCTGATCCCGGTGGACTACGAATTCGGGCTGGTGGGCCTCTTGACCGGCGTGGGCCTCTTCGCCCTATTTGGCTTCGCGCTGGTCGCCTCATTGAACTATCTCCTGCCCCGCATCGTGGCCGCGATGGAGCGCAGTGAGCGGACGGCGCGCGAGTTGGAGCAGGAGAAAGCCGTGCTGTCCGAGCGGACCCGCTCGTTGCAGCAATCGAATATGGCGTTTCAGCGCAGGGCGATGTATCTCGATGCCAGCCTCCAAGTTTCGCAGATTCTCGCCACGCTCTTTGAAGTGGAACCGCTGCTGGAACAGGCGGCCAATCTCATCACGCGCCACTTCGGCTTCTACCACACGGGCATCTTCTTGATGGACGAATCCGGCGAATGGGCCGAGCTACGCGCGGCCTCCTCGTCGGGGGGACGCAAGATGCTCTCGCGGGGGCACCGCCTGCGCCGGGGCAGCGATAGCATGGTGGGGTGGGTGACGCAACAGCGCCAACCGCGCATCACCGCCGACGTGGGTGAGGACGCCACGTACTTCGCCAATCCCGACCTGCCGGACACCCACTCGGCGATGACGCTCCCGCTGATGATGGCCGGCCGCCTGCTCGGCGTGCTGGATGTGCAGAGCACTGAGCAAGCCGCCTTCGACGCGGACGACATCCGCACGCTCCAGGGGTTGGCGGGACAGTTGGCCGTCGCCATCAACAATGCCCGGCGCTTGAGCGAGGAAGCGGCGGTGCTGGAAGCCGCCAGTCCGCTGTACCGGTTGGCCCGTCGGCTGGCCTCCACCCGCAGCGAGGAAGAGATTTACGCGGTGATGGGGGAGACTTTGCAAGATTACAGCCCCACTCGCGCGTTCATTTTCCAGGACGTGGCGCGGACTCCCTACGTGGCGGCGGAGATTCGGGGCGAGTCTCTGGTGCTGCACGACCGCCAGAAAGCGCCGGAAGACCTGATGTATTTGAGCAGCCTGGTGACGTTTGCCTTCGATTTGGACACGCCGCTATTGATCAGTAACATGGATGCGCTGCCCAACTTTGTCGATGCCGCATTTGAAGAGCGCCTGGGGACCCTGATTCAGAGCATAGAATCGCGCAGTTTGGCATTGGTGCCCATCCGCGTGGAATCCGAACTGCTAGGACTGCTGCTCGTCTCCTACAACACCCTGCACCGCTTCACGCCGCTGGAGCGACAGCTCTACCGCGTGCTGGCCGATCTGTGTGGCGTCGCGCTGGAGCGCATCAAGCTGGTGCAAGATGCGCAGACCCGTCTGAATCGCGAGCGCTGGATTCGTCAGTTTGCGGATCAGATGATGCGTATTCCCGATTTGCAGACGATGGTGGTGGAGGCTGCCGAAGCGCTCCAGGATGTGGTACAGGCGGAGGGCGTGGTGGTTTCGCTGACGGCACCGGAAATGTCACGGGAATCCCAATGAGGAGCTTATCGTGAGCGAAGAACAAGGCCACGCGATGCAGAACGATACAGGTGTGCAGAACATCCGCGAGTGGCAACACGCGCTGATAGACTTGCTGCTGCGCTCGATGGTGTTGGTGGCGTTGCCGGTGCTGCTGATCGGTATCTACTATGCCCTGGAGCGCGATATGGCGGGCGCCATTCCCCTCTATCTGGGAGCCTACGCCGTGCTCTTAGGCGCGCGGCTGGTCAAGGGCGTCTCCTACGCCGTCAAAGCGGGCGTGATGTTGGCCCTCTTCTACGGGTTAGCCATCGTCTTCTTCCTGCAAGCGGGACTCAGCGGGGATGGGCGCGTCTTTTTGGTGGCCTTCTGTTTCGCTGCGGTCATCTTGCTAG
>SLSP01000367.1 GCA_007130345.1 Thermoflexales bacterium | reverse complement strand
CACGCCTGGGCCTACGGCAACGCCCTCGCCTGTAGCCCCCACGCCCCCCACCGCGACGCCGACCCCGTCCGCCACGCCTGCGCCTGGCGACCCCACCCCCGCGCCCAGTGTCAGGTTTTGGGCCGAAGAGCCTGATCTGACCGCCGGGCATTGTACCACAGTGCGCTGGGAGGCCCATGGCGTGCAGTCGCTCCACCTGAACGGCGTCGGCGTGACCGGCGTGGGGGCTATGACGTACTGCCCCTGCGAGACCGAGCGGCACGTCCTGTCCGTCACCTACGCCGACGGCAGCACTGAGGACTTCACCGTGACCCTCAACGTCACCGGGCAGTGTACCGACGAGCAGCGCGCGGCCACGGCCACGCCTACCGCCACATCCACCGCCACGCCCACCGCGCTTCCCGATCCCGAACCGCCCCCGCCCTCGCCTACGGCCACGCCCACCGCCACGCCCCCCCGCGACACTGTGGACAGCGCGCCATCGCCGACGCCCACATGGACGCCGCCCGCCGCGGATCAGGCCCCCACGCCGGAGCCCGTCACGCCCACTGTAGATGAAGCGGAAGGCGTTCCGGGTGAGGAATCCCCCACCGCGACGCCCACCCGTGTCGGCGTCCTGGGCGAAGATGCCGCGCCCCGGCCCCAAGTTCGCGGCAATTGGTGGATGACGGTGCTGCTGCTCCTCTCCGGCCTGCTCATCGGCACGGGGCTGATCTGGGGCGGCGTGTGGTTTTGGAGACAACCCCAATGACGCGATCCCCCGCGCCCTTCACTGGCGTCCACATCCGCCGCGCCGTGATCCTCATGCTGGGCGCGCTGCTCCTGTTTGGCGGATGTCGTCGCCCGCCCGCGTTGCCCCCGCCGGAAGCCGTGCCGCCCGCCGGATGGGTGCTCACCGTGCGGGATGATGGCCCGCGTTGGCTCGGCCCGGCATGGTGGCAAGCGCGCGGCGTCGATGTGGACACCCTCGGCCCGGAGCGCGTCCGCCTGATGCACGCGGGCGAGCCCGCGCCCCACCTCTGGTTCGACGCGCCCGCCGGCCCCGGCCTGCTCTTCTTCGGCCAGACGGACGCCACGCCCCTGGGCCACGCCGCCGCCTACACCCTCACCCTCGACGCGCCCGGCGCGATCATGCCCGCCGCCACGCTCCCCGAACCTGCGGGTGCGCCGCAATCGGCCACCTGGGATACCGTCACGTTAGAGCGCGATCTGGCTTATCGCACCACCGCGCCCGCCGGGCATACCTGGCTGTGGCAATCGCTCATCGCGCCAGATGCCCTCACCCTCACCGTGCCCCTGACCGACGTTCTGCCGGCCACGCCCGTGACGCTGACCGTGACCGCCTGGGGCCAGAGCCGGATGCCTGTCAATCCCGACCACCACGCGCGCCTCATCTGGAATGGCGCGGTGATCGACGACCACTGGTGGGACGGCAACGCCCTCGAAGTCTGGACGGCTACCGCGCCCGCAGCCCGCGCCGAGAACACCCTGGTCTTCGCCACGCCCGGCGAGACCGAAGCCGCCGTCGAAGTGACCTGGCTGGACGCCATCTACCTCACCTGGCGGCGCGCTCTAGGCTGGCAGCCTGGCGCGTGGCAGCACTGGCAAGCCGAATCCGCCGCCACCGCCTGCTTCACCTCCCCCCTATTTGGGGGGATTGAGGGGGGCACCGAGGGGATGGCGCGCGGGATGCGCGCCCTCTTCGTGTTGCCCGATGGCCGCGTGCTGGATGGCGGCGCGCGCGCCCCCGTATCCGACGAACTCTGCCTCCCGCAGATCGCCGGGGCGCGCGGCTGGCTCGGCTCCCCCTGGGACGCGCCGCCGCCCGATCACATCCGCGCGCGGCAGCCCCTCGACGTGCAGACGCTGGCTGCGGCGGATTACCTCGTCGTGGCTGCCGCCGAGTACCACACCGCGCTCGCCCCGCTGCTCGCCGCCCGCGAGGCCGAGGGCCTCATCCCCGCGCTCATCACGCCGGAGCAGGTCTATGACACCTGGGGCGCGGGTCTCCCCTCGGCGGCGGCGATTCGGCGGATGGCGCGCGCGCTCCACGTCGACGGCGCGCTGGACGCGCTGCTCCTGGTGGGCGACGCCTCCGCGGATCCGCGCGCCCACTGGCAGAACCCGGCCCTCATCCCCACCGGATGGGTGCGCACGGGCTACGTCGGCGAGACGCCCTCTGACCACTGGCTGATCGCCGATGACGCGGGCGCACCGCTCGTCGGGGTGGGGCGCTTCCCGGCGGAGTCCGTGGCCGAAGTCGAGGCGATGGTCGCCAAGACCCTGGCCTGGGAGCCGACGCCCCGCCTGCTGCTGCTCAATGACGTGGGCGGCGAGTTCGTCTCGATGACCGACGCGCTGGCAGAGTTCACGCCGGACGCCGCGCGCCTGGACGTTGGGGATGCAAACGCCCGCCGCGAGGTGCTGAATTGGCTCCGCGAACCGGGCACGCTGGTCTACAGTGGGCACGGCAGCCTGCCGATGTTGAGCGACCGCAAAATCCTCACCCGCGAGGACGCCGGAGCGTGGCCCGGCCCCACCGTCGTGATCGCGTGGACGTGTCTGTGCGCCACGTTCACGCATCCCACGCAAGCTGGCCTGAGCGAAGCCTGGCTCAAGTCGCCCCAGGGCGCGGCGGCTTTCGTCGGGCCGACGGGCGAGACCACCACAGCAGAGCAAGCGGCGATGGCGCGCGCGCTCCAGGAAGCCCTGAGTGAGGGCGAGACGCTGGGCGCGGCGATGGCGCGCAGTTGGCACGCTGCTCAATCTACCGACGCGCGGGTCAGCTTCCTGCTCCTCGGCGATCCCGCCTTGCGCCCGATGCCGTAACCCATCTGCGCGGCGTTGGATACCTGACGTTTGACGCTTGAGTCCCCTGAAAAAAGTCCAAAAATCCGATTTTTCCACACGCGATCTACTAAATATATGAAATTCGCACGCGGAAAATCTACATTTCGTATCAAGTTTCTAAAAAATCGGATTTTTTAAGGGTTCTTTCAGTAGAGTCACGCTTGACGTTTCACGCTTATCAGTTTATCCTTATGTCTAGGGCGGGGAGCGCCCGAAGTAAAGCTCAGGGAGTCCGAAAGGACGTTGAATTGAGAAGCGGCGCTGCGCGAGCATCCGCACTCCATAACCCCAACATTAGCTAGAGGAGGTTGTCTATGTTATTGCGAGGAGAGATCATAGCAGAGTCACCGGTTTACCGGGGTAATGCCCGGAAAACCCTGTTCACCCGTGATGATGATGGTCAGGATCGGCTGGTTTCGCTGGCTGGTGAAATTGGCGGCACGGCCAGCGCGCTGATGGATGCCTTTATCGGCGGGACGACCGATGGGCGCAACATCGGGTTGCTCAACGCATTGTGGGAACGCCTGTATGGCGAAGGGATGCCCTACAACCTCATCACGCGGGTTGATTGTGCGTTGCAGGCCGAGTCTTACGCCTCGGATCGCTTCTTCGGCTTGCGGATGGGCCTGAAGCTGGACGAGGATCGCTGGGCCTCCGAGGCGAACGCCAATTATAAAATGGAAACCGTCTTTCGGAACGCCGTCTTTGACTTTCAGATGACGGTGGATGAAAAAGCGTTACAGAAAGAACGCAACGCCGAGCGGCTGTACTACATGCTTGAAGAACTGCGCGCTGGGCGATTCTGGTTTGGCGCGGGCAAGAGCAAGGGCCTGGGGCGATTGCGCCTGGAGATGGATACCACCAGGCTCCGCCCTGCCGAAGCCCCGCGTATCTCGCCGAAAGCGAATCACTTGCAGGTAGTGTTGACGTTTAGCGCGACCAATCCCGTGTTGGTGGGCTGGAACTGGGGCAAGGTCGATACTGAGTCGCCGTCTTTTGCCGCTGTCGAAGGACGGCTCTTGATCGCCGCGATGCGCGATTTGCCTACCGAGGTGCAACAGCGACTCCAGGCTGTGCTCGGTGGCCCCATCCTCTCGCCGGAGGATTGGAAGAGCAAGTTGAGCACGTATCTGCCGCGCACTATCGCCATCTGGCTGCAAGAAGAAAGTGCCGGCGAGCGCGAAGTCTGGACTTTACCCCTCGACAACCTGGAAAAGCTGCGCAAAGGCCGGTACGCCATCGCCAAGCAGGTGTACGAGGCGGCCAAACCCCTGTGCGACCAGCCCTTCCCTAGCAAGGAGGCCGCCGAGGCCGCCTTTGAAGAAGTGTTGGGCAACAAGGCGAATATGGCGAAGCGTCTGGCCCGCCAGATGGAATCTGAGAGCATCGCGCAGCACGAGATTTCGGAGGATGTGTGGGCCGAGTTAGCTATGATGGGCTTTGACGCGGCGCTGAAGGCTAAGTTGTCCGAGGCCCTGGGGGATGAGGCCGCGCTCACGCAGCACATGAGCCAGGCGTGCCAGGCGTTGATGCCGCAGCTCTACCAGCAGATCGATCAGCAGGTGAATCTGTTGCAGAGCGATACCTGGGTCGATGAGGAGATCAAGAGCCGCCATGAGCATCTGCAAATCAAGGTGATGCTCCTGAAGGGCGAGATCCGCGAACATCAGTGGGAGAGCGCGTCGCCGCCGGAGGGCATCAGCACGCGCGCCTGGCAGACTTTCCGCGATGAGCACCGGCGCGTGCGCTATCGCCACATGACAAATCAGCGCAATCTGAGCAAGAGCATCGTCAACGACCGCAACTTCATCCTCTTCTTGCAGAGTTACCGCGCTAAAGCGCGCCAGGAACTCTCGCAACCGTACAACATCGATTTCCGGGGCGGGGGGCCGTTCAACCGGCAGGTTTCGCGGCGCTATGGCAAGCCCTACGACACCGTCTTTATGCGGATGTTGAGCTGGTCGCCCTCGCAGAAGCAGGAGGGTGGCTGGGAGATCTACATCCCTGGCAGCACCATCAAGGGCGCGTTCCGTCGCCGCGCCTCGCAGGTACTCAAGACCTATCTGGGCGAAGGCCGGCGCACTGAAGAGATCATCCGCACCCTCTTTGGCGCGCAGGGGCAGATTGGCCTAGTCTATTTTTCCGACGCCTATCTCTCTGATCCCCTTGACCCGCATACCGCGTGGTGCTCGATGGACGGCGTGCGGATGAATCCCTCCACCGGCCAGCCCATCGAGAACGCCAAGTCGGACTACCTTTTCGCCTATGGCAATGACCTGGTCTTCCAGGTGCGTATGGACTTGCAGGACATCGCCGAGAAGGACCTCCCGGCGGTCGCGCTGCTCTTCCATCTGCTGGAAGACTTCCAGCGCGGCGACATCGTCATCGGTGGCGAGAAGAGCAGCGGCTTCGGCTGGGTGGAAGCGAACTTGCAGGAGATGACGTGGCGCACTGGCGACCGCGCCGGCCTCACGGATATCTTCTTCGCCGGGCAGGAGCCGCGCCGCGACGGCCTCTGGTGGCGCTTTGACCTGGAAGGCGATAGCCTGACCGACTCAATGCTCGCGCTGCTCGATATGCCGCTGCGCCAATCCGTCCAGCAGCCGCCCGTCGCGCAAGCGGGCTTCATCTCGCACCGCGCCTTTGGCGGGAACTGTGGCACGCTGGTCGTCGAGGCTGAGGTGCTAACCCCGCTTCACATCCGCGAGAGCGGTGAGCCGTCGTGGCACACGACCATCAGCGATGGCCGCGTCAACGGATGGGACGCCTTCTCGATGGCCCCGCCCGAAGCCGACGCGCGCCCAGAGGATCGCAGCTACGCGCTGCCGAGCAAGAGCCTGCGGGGGATGCTCCGCCACGTCTACGCCATCGCCAGCGACTCCCGCGAATCGAGCGGCGATCTCACCCGCCTCAATCCGGTGGACGCGCTCTTCGGCTGGGTTGGCAAGGGCACGAATCAGGCGTTAATGAGCCGTCTGGCGTTCAGCTTTGGTATGTTCGACGCCCCGGAATTAGCCTGGTTCAAAGTGCCTTATCCTTACACCGGCTGGGTCTTCGATCCCGCGCAGAGCGCGTGGGTACACCATGACGGCCAATCGGTGCCCAAGCATCGCGTCGCCGACACCTGGCGACTCTTCCGGCACAAGCCGTTGTGCCCGGTGGTCAAGTCCCTCGACGACTTCACGCCCGACGCGGTGCAGGCGAACTACCTGCGCGCCATTCTGCCCGGCTCGAAAGCGCGGTTCACCATCCGCTTTTGGAATTTGGAGGATAAGGAGTTGCAACGCTTGTTGTGGAGCGTTCACCTTGAACCCGGCCTGGCGCACAAGATCGGCCATCACCGCTACCTCGGCTTTGGCAGCCTCAAGCTCACGGTGTTGCCCGAAAGCTACTTCATCGACTGGTCGAAGCGTTACGCCAACGTCCCCGAAGCGGAATGGCAGCAGCCCATCACCCTCGACAAGTGGATTGATCCCCAGGTCATTCAGCACTATGTCCCGTTGATGAAGGCCCTAGATGTTGGAACCCTTTGACTGGATTAGACTCGCGCGCACTGGCGCGGAACTGTTCGCCACGATGGAGTATCTGGCAGCACATCCGGGCCTGGCAGAAGAGACCCCAGAGCTTGCAGCGCCGTTATCGGCGCTGCAAGCGCCTTGCCGGCGGTGCGCCATGTATCCACGGATGAATCCCCGCGCGTGGCACTGTACCGTCTGCGAGGCTATCTACTACCGTTCCCGTAGTTACCCTGCCCTATCCGAGAGCAGCACGCTCGTCTGGGCCTATGTCAATCAACTGCCGCGCCGCCTGCGTTCCGGGCCAGGTTACTCCAATGAGTTGGTCTTTTCCAGCTACGTTCATGATACGGAACACTTTCTACTCGTGTTGCGGCATGGGCAGCTTAAACCCTGGCTCCAGGAGTTGATGTTGTATAATGGCACGGCCCTCAAAGGGCTGCTTCAAATTTTCCCTAGTACGGGTGCGGCTTTGCCCACGATGGCGGAACTCCTGATTCGCGTGAAAATGCACGAGGGCCGCTTCCCACTCGACCGGTTGCGCGTGCGATTCCTGGCCGCGCCGCATTATATTTTTCACTTGCGCAAATATGATCGCGAAGGCGTGCTGACCTTCGATGTGGGAGACTTTATCAGCACGTTGGAGATGGCCTCGGTTTTTCGCTCCGTCCTGTTGCCCGATGAACAGGCGATGTTGCGCGAGTTGCTGCGGTTAGATGACGATCCCAGGGTGCAGTTTTACTGGGGGCGGCTGCTCAGCATGTTGAATCAGGAGGCCAAAGATATGTTGAATGCGTGGCGCATCCGCAACTGGACCGAAGCGCAAGTGGATTTGCTCTATCGGCTGAGTGAATATGTTGCCTATTACTGAATCCATTAACTTGATCCGCTATTTCATCGTGCTGCGCCCGCGTCACAAGCTGATCAAGCTGCCAGCAAACTTCACCGTGGACGTCTCCGATGCTCTGGCCGCGACGATCACCGCGCAGTTGCCCACCCGCGAGGCGCACACCTGGCAGCAGACGCGGGAGTTGTGGGATTCGCGTTACCGACCAGCGGGACGTCGCGCCGCGTCACGCTCCGCTGAGGATAGGTTGGTGTCCATCCCCGCGTCCCCGTGGCCCATCGACGCGGTGATTCTCCCCTACCTCTCCAAGCGCTTTTATGGGGAAGGCGAGCCGCTGGCGTTTGAGCTTAAGCTCTTCGGCGAGGCGGCGGATCACGGCTTCTTTTTGGAGTACGTCCTCGCCATGTTAGAGACCCTGTCCATAAAGCCCCCGGAGGACTCACCGCCACAAAGTCGGTGGCTGTGGGGCAACTATCGTGTGAGCGAAATCTACGCGGCGCGCGGCGCGCGTTGGATACCCTTTGTCGAGGATGGCAAGCTCTCGTTTGATGCCTATCCCACGCCGCTCCAATGGCGCGAGGGCCTGGACTGGCATCCGCCGGCCGAGTCCTCCCGTCAATACCGCGTTTTGGTATGGATGACCCCCTTCGATTTGGGCCAGAAGCCAGGCGCCTGTTCACGGGGGCGAAACAAGAAGATTGCCCGCCGCGATGTTCCCACCGTCGAGGGCATCATCCACGCGCTGATGACGCGCGTCGCGCAGATTATGCTCGATAAGCGCGTCACCGCCGACGACGTGTTTGCCATGCTCCCCGAAGAAGAACACGCGCAACTCTGGGAGGCCCTGAACAAACTCCAACAGCGACCCCATATTCAATCTGCCAGAATGACCCCGCCGCCCGAAGGCTGTTTCGGGCGATGGATTGGTGCCCAGAGATTCACCACCAGCATCCCAGAAGTTGCCATCCCCTATTTGCAACTTGCCTCCATCCTGCACGTAGGCCATCACACGCACTTTGGCTGTGGGACGTTCATCTTGCGCTGAGGATAATCTATGAACGCAATAACGCTACTCAAACGCTATTGGATGCCCCTTGTGGGCGGATTATGTGTGATTTTGGGCCTGGGGCTGATGCTCGCCACCTGGTCGGGGGCCTCTGCGCCGGCCCCGCTGCCCCCAGCCACCTCGACGGCAGAACCGGAGCCATCGCCTACCGCTACGCCTCGGCCCACCT
>SLSP01000271.1 GCA_007130345.1 Thermoflexales bacterium | reverse complement strand
GAACACGCCAAAGCGAGTCGCTTCTGCCAGTGTTGGCTTGCCTCCGGGTAACAAGCCCAAATTCCCGGGATACCGCGCCTCGATATAGACTGCGTCGAGGCGATCTAGCATGTCTAAATCTTCGATGATCGTGTAATGAGGGCGAATCAATGCGTTCAGTCGGACTAAGCTATGCGTTTTAACTAGGCCCAAATCCAGTTCTTCAAGTAGTGCTTTCAACGATTTTTCAACGGCTTGTTGCGCGTGAAAAGCCGCGATGTTGGTCAACTGCTCATCACAGAGCAACAAATCCAGCGCCGCGATGTCATCTGCTGCATAAGATAACCATTCAAGCGTGATCTTTTTCATAAGATTGTTATCCCGCGATTGAGGATTTCTTGAGCAAACAGGCTATCTAGCGCGATAAATTGATCGTGCATCGGGCGGGTATGCACGATGAGGTCAATCGATACCTGCCCGCGAATATCTCGCAGCGCTCTGGCAACCTGAAGATAAAGCGATTCTTTTTCTCGATAGGTCTCAGGCGCAATGTCGCTATTGAGGACTACCAGCAAGTCCAAATCACTGTTCGCACGCGATTCGCCGTAGGCGTGGCTGCCGAACAAGATCACTTTGGCCGGATTTAACAAGCGCAATCGGTCGGTTATCAAGGGGATGTAGTATTGCGCTGTTGGAGAGAGGTCACGCGATGTTATCATTTCGTCTTCCTACCGCCGAAACCCCGTCTGCACGAGGAAATCGGCCAGGGCCTCTTGCCAGGGGCGCAAGCGGATGCCCAGGGCGGCGGCGGCGACGTTGGCGAGGGGCGCGTAGGGCGGCGGCGTGCTGGCCCGCTCGAAGGCGTCGGACGTGATGGGTTCGATGGGGATGCTGGCCCGTCCAGAAAGCCGCAGGATTTCCTGCGCGAATTCGTAGCGCGAGGCCGCCCCCTCGTTGACCAGGTGATAGATGCCGTAGGCGTGGGTGTCGATGAGGCGCGTGATGGCTTGGGCCAGGTCGGCGACGTAGGTGGGATTGCCCACTTCGTCCGTGACGACGCGCAGCGCGCCGTGCTTGTCGGCCAGGCGGATCATCTTGTGGGGGAAGTTGGTTCCGCTGGGCGCGTAGAGCCAGGCTGTGCGCACGATGTAGAAGCGGTTGAGCAGGTTTTGCGTGTACCACTCACCGGCCAACTTGGAGCGTCCGTAGGGATTGATGGGCCGCCGCTCGTCCCACTCGCTGTAGGGGCCGATGGTGCGCCCATTGCGGGTCGCGGACTGGCGCGCGTAGAGCATCGGCGATCCCAGGTCGGAGGCCGTCGGCGCGACGTTGTTCTGCGAAGCCCGCCCGATTTCGCCGGAGAAGACCTCGTTGGTGCTGACGTAGAGCAGCTCCGCGCCCACCTCGGCGGCGGCGAGGGCCACGTTCTGCGTGCCCATCCCGTTGACGCGGTAGGCCGCTTCCGGATCGCGGGCGCAGCCATCCACGTTGGTCATCGCGGCGGGATGCAGGATCGCGTCGGGGCGAAAGGCGCGCGCGACTTGCATCACGTCCGCGCGGTCGGTAATGTCGTGTTCAGGCAGGTCGAAGCCTTGCACCGTGTGCGCTTCCAATAGGGGCCATAGCGCCCGTCCCAACTGGCCTTTGTGTCCGGTGAGTAGTAGTTTCATACGTTATCCTCTTCTCGGTAGTTTAAACCTTCGGGCGCGCATCAGGCCCGTCAAGCCTTGCTATCATTATAGGCAATACCGCAAAAGTCACCCTGTTTGGGACACGGATGAACACAGATTTCACGGATAAAACCAAAAAATCCGTGTTTTTCCGTGTAAATCCGTGTACTTGCTTGAAATCAACTGGGGACATCTTCTTGTCACAGGGTTAGTTTTGCGCTACTGCCATTATAGCCCATTTCACGGTTCCCCCAACAGGTCGAGGCGTAAATGTCCCGATTCCCACACGTTGAAGGCGGCATCGCGCAGGGCCTCGCCCGCGAAGGTGGCGGGCAGCCGCTCGCCGGTCTCCGGGTGATAGAGGCCCACCGCGATGCGGGCGATGTGGCCCTCTTCCGGCACGGGCAGCGTGTGGATGTCCAGGATGCGGTCGCCAGGTTCCCACAGGCTGGTGGGGAAGCGTCCGGCGTAGGGCGGGCCGTCGCCGGTACTCAGGAGACGGCCTTCCGCGTCGTAGGCGTGGACGAAGACGGTGTAGTCGGCGGATAGCGGCGCGAGGCTCTCCCAGGCGAGGGTGACGTGCCAGGCGGTGGGGTTGCGCTCGATGTGGTAGGCGTGGAGAGCGACCGCGTGCGGTTGTTCCGCGTTGCCGAAGCGCGGCGGTTCGGGCAGCGGGGGCATGTCGGCCAGCGGCGGCGGATTCGCGTCCGGGACGCGCAGCAGCGTCACGGGGAAGCTGTCTCGCGGCGGCGCATCCTCACCGATAATCACGGGCAATCGGGGCCGGGCCGTGTCTTCGATGTCGAAGAACGCGACTTCGACGCGCCAGGCTTGTGTGGGCCAGTCACGCGCCGGGAGCGGGAGCAGGTAGCGGTCGCGGATGCGCTCGCCCACCGGCCACGCCGATGTGGGCAGGTTGCCGCGTCCCGGCCAGTGGTTGTGGTTGAGGCGCAGGTCGGTCGCGCCCGGCGAGACCAGTTGCAGCGCCAGCGTCCAGTTGCGCGTGATGGGGCGCGTGGCTTCCCATTCCAGCGTGACTTCGAGCGTGGGATGGCAGTAGGTGCGCGATGCCAGCCAGCAGGCCAGGCGCGGTTCCACGAGGCGGGCCTCGGCGTGACGCAACCGGATCGCGTCGCCGAAGTGGGCGACGGGCGCGACAGTGGGCGGCGCGGGGAGGGTGGGCGGCGGGGTGAAGAGCAGCACCGGCCCGAAGCGTAGGACGACCAGCGCCCAGATTGGCAAGAACGCGGCCCACAGGCGGGGGAGCGGGCGGCGCACCGCGTCCCATCCGGCGGCGAGCAGCAGGGCCAGCGCTGCAATCGCCGGGAAGAGCAAGCGTCCGCCGGGCGCGGGGGTGATGGCGTTCCATCGCATCCACGCCAGCGTGATGACGGTGAACCAGACGGCGCACAGGGCCAGGCCCACGCGCTGCCGCAGGTCGAAGCGCTGCCAGCCGAGGGCCACGCCGAGCAGCCCGCCGGCCATCAGCAGCAGGTAGGGCCAGTAGAGCGCGCGCGGGTAGAACGAGCACGGCATCTGGCCCCAGTACGAGAGCAGCATCAGCCGCGCCTCGCCCCACCCCGGCGCGCTTTCGCGGTGACCGACCTTCTCCAGCATCGGCGCGAGCGCTGTGGGGTCGCCGTAGAGTTGCACGTTGCGCAGCATCCAGGGCGCGGCGAGCAGCATCGCCGGGATGATCAGCAGCAGCGCCCAGCGTGCGAGGCGGCAGAAGGCGTTGCGCCACCACCTGGTGTCACGCTCGGCCAGGGGCCGCTCTTGCCACACGCGGATCATCAACGCCAGCCCGCCCAATCCCAACAGGCCCAGACCGCTCAATTTGGTGAGGAAGGCCATCCCGCTGAGGAGTCCGTAGCCGACCAGCTTGAGCGGGGTAGGCCCATCGCGCCAGAAGTCGTAGGCCAGTACTAGTCCCCAGGTCGCCAGCGGCGTGACCAGGTTATCGTTGTTGATCCCGGCGGAGAGCAGGAGGAATTGCGGGTTGAAAGCGACGATGGCAGCGGTCAGCAGCGGGATCGGCCCGGTGGGGAAGAGGCGGCGGGCCAGCGTCCACGCGCCGGCGACGGTGGCGAGTTGAAGTAGCGTCGAGAAGGCGCGCAGGAGGTGCAAGTGCCAGGGGACGCTATCCCAATGCCAGGTGGCTTTATTATAGAAGGTATCCGCCGGGCCACAGGCGACCAGGGTTTCGGGGATGCGGTGCGCGGGCGTGTGCGCGGCGGGCAGACCCCAGAGACGGCTCCACCCGGCGGCGGCGAGGTGATAGAGCGGCGGCTGTGAGGCTTCCTGGAAGACGTGATACCCGGCGGCTTCGGCCTCGCCGTGGATGGGCAAGCGGCCCGTGTTGGCGATGTGGCGGATGACCTCCGCGTGCTCGATCTCGTCGAGGTTTTCGTAGAGGGGGATGGCGGCGTTCCAGGCCAGGGCTAAGATCGTAAAGGCGAGTAGAATATAGTGTAATGCAGTGAAGCGGGAGGGGGTTTTGTGTCTCACTTTGGTTTCTCGTTTGGTGGCTGATCAGTTTTATGAGCACGCTCCAAGCCCCCGTCTCTGGGGGCGGCTAGTACAGCGTGGCATAAATAACTCCCCAGTTGAATTTGCTCCAAGGGGAACGTCAGTTCCCCGGTTCGCCGCGTAGTCGCGGATCTGACGATCCGCTCTGAGCGGGGCTAAGTGGGGAGGGACTTCCGCCGCGCGGTACTAGACCGTTAGTACACGCTTGAGCGTCCCCGAGACGGGGACTTTGGGCTATTTTTAAGCAGTTTGCTCACAAGACTGAAGTGTTACCTCGTTTGTTTGGCTTATCTGGTTTGGGTTATTGAGTATATCTAAGGGAAAGTATAACATATTCTGGGAGGGACGGTAGAAATTTGGCGGGCTATTGATTCTCTCGTACCTTTGTGGTACAATAAAGGTAAGAAAGACGTTAGAAAAAAGTTTTCTCTAAGGAAGATGGCGATGCAAAAGATATTAAGTTTGGGCAGCGAGATCGAAATCCTGAAGCTCCTCCACGCGGTTCTCAAGCGGGGTGGGTATGAGCATCACTTCACCACCGACCCGCAAGAGGCGCTGGCGTTGCTCCACACTCACGCCTTCGACCTGTTGACCCAGGATTTGCGCCGCCCGAACCTGGATGGCGCGGATCTCTATGACGTGCTCCGCCAAGATGCGAGACTCCGCCACACGCCCGTGCTCATTATCAGCGCCCTCGACCCCTTCAACCTGCCCGCGAAGTACGCCCGCCTCATCGCAGACCTCTATCCCCACCACTACGTGACCGTGCCCTTTGTGCCCCGGCAGATTCTCAGCACCATCCAAAACATTCTGTTAGATTTTGATACGCCCCTCCCGCCAATCCAACCGGGAGCTGCGTTTATGCCTCAACAAAGTATGCTCTGCCACACCTACTCATAACCCGACGTTTGAGTCGCGCAGAAGCCGATCATGCGAAAAGCCGGAGGCGACCGCCTCCGGCTTGGCATTTGAGCAGACAGCATCACTGCCCGGCGATCCTTTGCCACGCCTCCGGGAGCGCGGAGAGCACGTCGCTGGCCGTCATCCCCACGACGCCGAGCGACTGCCGCGCCACCTCCCCGGCCAGGCCGTGAACGTAGGCCCCGGCTACCGCCGCCTCGAACGCGCCCAGGCCCTGCGCTCGCAATGCTACGATGACGCCGGCCAACACGTCGCCGGTGCCGGCGGAGCTTAATCCGGGATTGGCAAAGGGCAGAATCATCGCCCGGCCATCGGGCGCGGCCACCACGCTGAACGCGCTCTTGAGCAGTACCACCTGGCCCCATTCTCGCGCCTTCTCGCGCGCCAGTTTCCAACGCGGCATAGCATCAGCCTCCGCGCTTTCACCAACCAACCGCGCCATCTCGCCGGGATGCGGCGTGAGCACTGTCCCCTCCGGGAGATATTGCGGCCAGCCTTCGATCTCGCTCAGGAGATTGAGGCCATCGGCGTCGATCACCAGCGCCGAGAGCGCGGGAGGCGACGCGGTTTCCTCGGAATCGCTCAGAGGAATGAATCCGGGATTGCGCTTGCGGCTGTTCAATCCGAGCAAGCGCCGCATAAAGGCGAGGGTCTCGGCGTTGCGGTTCAGCCCCGGCCCGACCAGCAGCGCGGTATAGCCCTTGATCTTTTCCAGCAGCAGCGTGGCCGCCTGCGCGTCCAGCATCCCCATCGAGTGGGGCAACGGAATGTGCGTGGTCTCTGGCGAGAGTGCTATGAGCGCGGGTTGAATCAGGCCCGGAGCTGCCAGCGTCGTCAGCCCCGCACCGGAGCGGGTGGCGGCCTGCGCGGCCAGCCCCGCCGCGCCGGGATAGTTGACAGAACCTGCCACGATCATCGCCTTGCCAAACGTGCCCTTGTGCGCGTCCAGGGGGCGCGGCGGAAGCCAGGCCCGCGCGTCTTCCATAGTCGCCATCTCCGGCCCGTCGCCGGGTATATCAATGTTTTCAGGTATCCCAATATCGGCTACGGTTAGCTCCCCGACGTAACCGGCTCCGGGGAAGCGGAGGTGGCCCCATTTGGGGGCCGCGAAGGTGACTGTGAGATGTGCCTTCAACGCGCGCGCGGCGATCTCGCCTGTGTCGAAGTCCAGGCCCGAAGGGCCATCAACGGCCACGATGTACGGGCGCGCGGGAGGTAGTTTGGGAACGCCGTTTAGCGAACTGAGCGTGGAGCGGCGCGTCGCCGTCAACGTGGCCTGCACGCTCTCGATAATCTGGGCCAGTGTGCCGCGCAAGGGCGGCGTGGCCCCGGTGCCCAGCAGCGCGTCAATGATGACGTGCGTCTGCGCCGTTAGATGGCGCAGTGTCTCCAGACCACAGTCGGCCTCTGCGGTAAGCACTCGCGCGTCCCCATGCTCACACACCTGGCGGAACACGGCATCTTCGGCGGGATCGCGTTCCCGCGCGAGGTAGACGGTCACATGAGCCTCGGCCTCGCACAACAGCCGCGCCGCGACCAGCCCATCGCCGCCGTTATTGCCTGGCCCCACCAGCACCAACACGCGGCGGCCTCGCACGGATACACGGCGCAGAATGGCCCGCGCCACCGCCTGGCCGGCCAGCGCCATCATCTGCGCATACGTGTGCCCGGTCATGTCGGACGTCAGTTCTACCGCGCGCATTTCAGATACGGATAAGATGCGCATCATCACGCTCCTCCTACTCGCCAACCAGGGCGGCCCATTGCCCGTGAATGCCGTCTTCGGTCACGCCATAATAGACCCGGACAGCGTTGCCCTCGCGTTGCACAAGATCATAGCGCATCCGCTTGTTATACTCGCGTTGTTTCCAGACCCCAATATCGCCCATCCAGCGCACCTTCGAGACCTTGACCGGGTTGTTCTCAGTTTCCTCAATTGCGTAATGCCAGAGTTTGCGGG
The DNA here is from genome assembly GCA_007130345.1 of Thermoflexales bacterium. Classification (GTDB taxonomy): domain Bacteria; phylum Chloroflexota; class Anaerolineae; order B4-G1; family SLSP01; genus SLSP01. Next base: position 1,428 of record SLSP01000271.1, on the reverse strand, counting down.
CAGAACGGCGCGTCACGTTCTTGACCAGATTGCCATTGCGCAGATCGCGCATCGTGTAATACCGGGTTTTGTTGCGTTCCTCAATTGCGGCGACTTCCACACCAGTGCGCGGCGCGGTAGTTTCGTGCTGCGCCAGCATCTCCTGGCCCTGGGCCGTCACCTCTGGCTGAGTCTCCTGGACGCCCATCAACGTCGGGCCGGCGGTACTCTCGTAAGTCAACCCCCGCTTGACCAGTTCCACAATCTCATCACGCACGGCCGGCGTCGTCTCCGTCTCACTGCGGATGTAGATTTCGCTCTCATCCATAGTGTAAGGCGGCTCTTTCCCTCTGGGTACCACGATACGCACGACCTTGACGCCTTGCGTCTCCTGCACATCCACCGTCACGCGCAGAGTCGGCGTGATGCGGGCTTCGACCTCTTTGGTGAAGAGGTTGACCACGCGGGTGGGGGACGCGCCGACGCCGGTGGGCGACTTTTGCGCCTCGCATGGGACGCCCACATACAGCGTCCCGCCGTTGGTGTTGGCGAAGGCGCAGATGTCGGCAACGATAGCATCCCGGTAGCCCCCACGTTGGCTGTAGCGCTCGTGGAACTCCTGCACGATGCTTGGCCCCTGCTCGCGGGCGGCCAAGATATAGTCGAAAGGGCGGGCCTCCCGGCGATAGGGGCGCGTGCGCACGAAGTCGTCGCCTTTTAACACGTCGCGCAATGCCGGGAAGGATTTTTCCCGCAAGAGGACTTCTGTAATCCGGTCGCCCACGCCCAGGCTCTTGTGATTGTGCGGGTCTAACGTGAGCCGATGCGCGTCGGAGCCTTGAATGCACCGCATCCGGCGCGGATATTCCGGCTTCGAGCCATCAAAAAAGCGCGCTGTGCTCCGTTTGCCGTGCTTCTCCAGATCAGTGACCTCCAGCGCGTGGAGGTGCTCATCCTGCGTGAAGGCGATGCGCGTCTGGCCGCCGAACCGGATCCCCTGCATCGCCACGCCGTGAGATGAGTTGGCGTGGGCGGCAATCACAATCCCCCCGGCCTCATCAATGAGGCGATAGGCCGTTAGGACATCACTGGTGGCCCCGATGTCGGTGGCCCCGTGATCCAGCTTGTCGGGCGGAATGTGGAGTTGCAATAGCAGGAACTCCAGATCGCGCACGGGAGTTTCGGGCGGGAAGATGCCCAAAATGTGGAACCCAAACGTGGCGGTGAATTCAACACCGGTCAGGAGCAAAACTTTCTCTTGGAGGCGGCGATACTCTCTCAAGCGTTGCGCCTCGACAGGTTGTAACCGGTCCAGACGCTCCAACAACTCCAGGTTCTCTATCTCTTCGTGCATCTGGCGGAAACCGGCCACTGTGTTGTGATCGGTAAACGCGATGATGTCTAAACCCTTGCGTTCAGCCTCTTGCAAAATCTCCAGATAGGTAACGT
>SLSP01000077.1 GCA_007130345.1 Thermoflexales bacterium | reverse complement strand
TGAGTCCCCTGAAAAAAGTCCAAAAATCCGATTTTTCCACATGCGACCTACTACATATATGAAATTCGCACGCGAAAAATCTACATATAGTATCAAGGTTCTAAAAAATCGGATTTTTAGGGTTCTTTTAGTAGCGTCAACTGTGCTCATTACAAAATGAACACCGCAGCAGGCATCGCTGCGGTGTTGAGTGACTTGGCGTGCTCAGAAGATCGCGCGTGACAGCCCGCCATCCACCAGCAATGTGACGCCGGTGACGTAAGAAGCTACCGGGGAGAGCAGGAACGCGGCCACGCGCCCGAATTCTTCGGTGGTCGCCATGCGGCGCAGCGGCACATCGGTGGCGATTTTGGCCGCTTCTTCTTCCAGCGAGGAACTGTTATGCTCGGCGCGGGCGCGCAGGATTTCATCGACGCGCTCGGTGTGCGTCCACCCCGGCGCGATGGCGTTGACGCGGATGTTGTCGCCGCCTAGCTCGACGGACAGGCTCTTGACCAAGCCGATGACGGCGGCGCGCAGGCTGTTGGAGATGGTCAGGCCGTCCAGGGGATGGCGCACGGTGACGGAGGTGTTCGCCAGGATGCTGCCGCCGCCCTGGGCTTGCATCATCGGCACGACGGCGTAACACAGGCGCACCGCGCTCTGCACCACCAGATCCATTGCCACGTCCCAATCGCCGGGGAAGAGGTCGAGGAAGTGGCCGGGCATCGGCCCGCCGGAATTGATGAAGAGCATATCGATTCTGCCGAAGTGTTCGCGCGTGGTCTTGACGAGCTTTTTCACCTCGGCTTCTTGAGAGACATCGGCGGGCACCGGCAGCACATCGACGCCCGTTTCTTCCGCCAACTTGCGCGCGGTGGTGGCGAGGGCGTCTTCGTGGCGCGCGCAGAGGGCGATGTTCGCGCCTTCCTGGGCCAGTGCGTGGGCGGTGGCGTAGCCTAGCCCCCGGCTGGCTGCGGTAATCAGCGCGACTTTGTCCTTAAGCATTAAGTCCATACGTTCTCCTTAACTTTGTACCCCTTCAGTTTGGCGAGCAAACCGTACTGAGGCTATTATACCGCAATTAACCATAATCCACCAATAATCAGCAGCACGCCCAGGACTTTGTGGCGGGTCAGGCGTTCATTGAGGAAGATGGCCGAGAGGATGACGACGAAGAGCGGCGAGACTTCGCTGACGCTTTTGACCAGGGCCGGGTTGCCCAGATCAACGGCGTAGAGGTAGATGAGCCATTTGGCGATGACGAAGGTCGCGCGCCCGGCGATCACGCCTACGCGGCGGGGCGTGACCCAGTGCAGATTAGGCCGCCACACGGCGTAGCTCATCACGGCCACGATGAAGAGGCGCACGAAGTAGTAGGTGAACGGGTTGGCGATCCCGGTGTTGAGGATATATTTCACCAGATAGACGTTGCTACCGAAGAGTAGCGACGCCATCAGCGGGGCGAAGAGCTTCCGGCGGGGGGCTACCTCGCGTTTCTGCGCCAGGTGGCGGTGGCGGATCGCCTGATTCAGCACGACTACGCCGCTCACGGTCACGAGAATGCCCATCAGGTTAGTAGCTTTGAGTGGTGAGTTCATCAGGGTAGGGAAGAGCGGTGCTAGTGCCAGGGTGAAGATCGGCCCTAGCGAGAGCAGCGCGCTGGCCGTGCCCGCGTCGGTCTGCTCGAAGGCGCGGAAGTAGTAGAAGTTGCCCAGGCCGTCGATGGATGAGGCCAGGCCGAGCGTCAGCAGCGCGGGCACGCTCCATTGCAACGCGAAGTTGAACGGGGCCAGCGGGATGAGCATAACGAAGATGATGGTGAAGTTGACGGTGAGGTAATGGCGCGTCTCGGCGAAGCGGAGCACGTACTTCGCCAGCAGCGCGGAGATGGACCCGGAGAAGGCGGCGGCCAGACTGAGCCAGAGGGCTTGCGAGAGGCTCATGTTTTGCCTCTCTTTTTAACGTAATGATGTAAAGACGCGATGACGCAAAGATTTTTTAGGGTTCTTTCAGTAGAGTCATTTAAGGGTATGCAACTTGGCGGTGGGTTTTTCAGGGGAGTCATGTTGTCACTTTCTCATCGAGGTCGAAGCGGAGGATGCTTTCCCCAATCCGAAGGCGGTCGCCGGAGGTGAGGCGTTGCGGGCGATCCAGCCGTTGCCCGTTGAGGTACGTCCCGTTGTGGCTTTCCAGGTCTTCCAGCCACCATTGGCCTTCGCGCCAGAGCACCATCGCGTGGTTGGTCGAGGCGAAGGGGTCATCGAGCATCAGCACATTATCCTCCGCGCGCCCCACTGTCGTGACCGGGCGCAGCGGGATGGATTTGTCGGCGTCCGGGCCTTCTTCCACCGCGAGCCGGCCGGGGTGATGGGCGGGGGAGGGGTTGCGTTCGTGGCGGCGCAGTTCCAGCCACAGGATGGTCAGCGCGACGCCCAGGAACAGATACAGCAAAGCGGCCAGCGCGAAGCGCAAGGCCAGGAGGACTTCAGCCAAGCGCGGCCTCCGAGGGGCGGATGGGTTGTGTGTCGCCGCTGCGCGCGCGCCGGCCGCGCGACTCTTCGGAGTAGAGCAGATCGACGCCGGACAGCGAGATCAGGTCGCCGGGGCGCAGCACGATCTCCTGGATGGGGAAGCGGTTGACCTGGGTGCCGCCGCTGCTGCCCAAATCTTGGAGGATGTAGCGCCCGTAGCGGCGGCGCAGTTGAAGGTGGTACCGCGAGACACGAGGGTCTTCGATGATCAGGTCGTTGTCCAGCGCGCGGCCCACGCTGACCATCGGTTCGGTGAGGTCGAAGGTGCGCTGGCCTTGCACCACCAGATAGGCGCGCACTTGCGGCTCTTCCTTGCGGTCGAGCATCGTCTGAATCTCGTCCAGATCGAGATCGCGGGTGCGCTCCTCGGTGCGGGGGAGGCGGTCGGCCGGCGTGATGCGCACCGCGCGCAGCGGCAACCCCTCGTCCGTCTGCAGGATGATGGTGGGCGGTTCCGTGAGGCGAATCGCCATTCGCTGCGTCAGGGATTTGAGCGCGTCGGCCAGCCGTGTGCCGAAGTCAGGGTGGTGACGGATCAGCGCGGCCATATCTTCGGGGTTGAGCACGACGCGATAGCGGCCGGGCACTTCTAACATGCCATCCGCGCCCACGCGCTCCCCGTCTTCCAGGGCGCGCACGATGTGGCGGGCCACGTCGTGCGGGAGCAGCCGCCCGGTGAAGAGCCGCACAAAAGGTTCTTCAACGAGCTGTTCGATCCAACTTTCTAAGCGCATTAAGCCTTTCATACAGAGGATTATAAGCGGAAATGGGGGAAACGTAAAGGTAGAGTCCATCCCCGGACAGAAAATTGCTTGACACCTGCGTTGTGTGCTCCGTTGCTTGTCAAACGTCAAACGAGGCTCCCCGTTGTGGGGAGCCTCGTTGGATGGTTACGTGTCAGGGATTGGCGCGGGGCACCACGCGGATAGTCACGGGATCCGTTTGGGTCTTATTGCCGGCCGCATCGTAAACGATGACGTGGAAACTGTATCGGCCTGGCCCTTCCAGGAACCAGTTGATGTTGAACGGCGCGACGTTCCGCACGGCGAAGGGCGCTTCTTCATTATTCTTGTAGAACTCCACCCGATCTATGGCGTAATTGTCGCGGACTTCGGCGTTCACGTTGACCCATTCGTTGAATCCAAACTCGTACTCGGACCCGTCGGGGGGATAGGTCAAATCGACTCTGGGCGGTTCGTTATCCACGGTGAACTGGAGCGTGGCTTGCCGCACATATTGATCGTGGCTTACCACCTGGAGTTGTAACGTGTAGAGGCCGTCAGGAATGCCGGTGGTGTCGAAGTTCTCTAGCAGGCCGTTGTCCACCTGATGCCCGTGATCGAGGCCGATTTGCATCCACTCGGTGGGGTTCAGCCCCTTCCCAAAGACCAGGCGGTAGAAGGCCACGTCACCGCGCGCATTGCCCATAATGGGCACGATACCGCTGACGTAAGAGTACGCGATGGGCGAGGTGATGGCGACTTCGGCGTGCGCCTGGTTCGGGCCGTAAATCGTGTCATATTCCGTCGGCGGGACAAGTTGCGCGCGCCGTTCCTCCGGCAGGCTGTTGATCCAGTCCTGCGCCTCCGGGGGCAGCACCATGAAGACTTTGGTATCCACTAACTCCGGCGGCGTGTGAATGGTCGCCAGATTGCCCGTTTCGCGGTTGACCAAGAAGAGCTGATGCAGATTGTCTCTCGCGGTTGGTTCTGTGCCGGGGATCATCAGCTCGGTTTTGGTGGGGCAGTGCTCGTTGGGGAGCAGCCCGGAGACCGAGCACACGGTGACGGGCACGATCCCGTCGGGGCGCGTGAACGACTCGATAGGCTCGTCGCGGTGCGCGTATTCCATCACCGCGTTCCAGATGTAGGCTGAACCGAAAGACCCGGTGGTGTTGATCATATAATTATCGGCCCGCGTGTTACCTTGCCAGACGCCGGCGGCATATTGCGGCGTATAGCCTACCGTCCAGTTGTCGGTGAAGTTGTTAGTCGTGCCGGTCTTGACGGCGGCCGGCCGGTTGTTCGCCATCTCCATCGCGTTGGGCGAGCCAAATGTCGGGACGCGCCCGCGCCGGTCGGCGAGGATGTCGGTGGTGAGGTATGACAGGCGCGGTTCCAGCACCTGGCGTCCCTCTGGTTGGTCGTAGCGATACAGCACGTTGCCGTTGCGATCCTCCACGCGCAGAATCGCCACCGGATTAAGCTCGCGGAAGCCGGGGCGCAATTCCCGCGCCGGCACTGGTTGCCCGTACATCGTGCCTGTATTGGCGAACACGCTGAAGGCATACACCATATCGATGAGCTTGACCTCGCCGCCGCCCAGGGTCAGACTCAATCCATAGTGGTGGATACTCTGGTCGAGGGTGGTGATCCCCATGCTGTGCGCCGTGCGCAACACATTCTCGATCCCGGCGATAGACATCGCTTCGACGGCGGGGATATTCAGCGAGCGGGCCAGGGCGTCTCGCAAACTCACCGGCCCGTGGTAGTTGCGGCCATAGTTCTCCGGCACGTAAGGGGCCGCGCCCTCGCCCTGGCTGAAAGCCTGGCGCACATCCAGGAACATATACGCGGGGTTATATCCTTGCGAAAGCAACGTCGCGTAAGTAAACGGCTTGAAAGACGACCCCGGCTGGCGTAGCCCATCCACGGCGACATTGAATTTGCCGTCGATGCTCTCGTCCCAATAATCCGCGCTGCCCACCATCGCCAAAATCTCGCCGGTGGTGGGACGGATCACGACTACGGCGGAGTTGCCGACGTTGTAATTGTTGCCGATGCGCCGCGCCGGGAGCGCGGGGATATACTGCGCCGCCTCGCAGCCATTCTCCAGCGCTTCCGGGATCACATCTGCGGGAGTCTCGCCGTTGAGAATGCGCAGATAGGTTTGGAGCGTACATTCCGATTGCGTGTTGAGATCGAAATCCAGAGTCGTGTAGGCACGCAACCCGCCGCCGGCCACCAACTCCGGCCCGAACATATCTTCAAGTTGCTTGCGCACGTACATTGAGAAGTGTGGGGCCTGGATATCAAAGCGCTGTGTGCTGCGGGCCAGTTGCCACTGCGTCGTGCGGGCAGCTTCAGCTTGCGTGCTGGTGACACAGCCCTCTTCCACCATCCGATCCAGCACAATGCCCTTGCGGCGCATCGCCTCTTCGGGCGCGTCGAAAGGGTTCAGCCGGGGGAATTGCGGAATGGCGATGAGAGTGGCCGCTTCGGAGAGCGTGAGGTCTTCCACCGTTTTGTCGAAGTAGACCTGGGATGCTGCATCGATACCATACGCCAGATTGCCATAGAAGTTTGTGTTGATGTACCATTCCAGGATACGATCTTTCTCATATAGGCGAGTCAGTTCCAACGAGATGAGCACCTCTCTGACCTTGCGGGCGTAACTGATCTCGAAGCGCTCTTCCAGCGGGATAACCGAGTTCTTGACCACCTGCTGCGTGATTGAAGAACCGCCCTGGATGGTGTGCCCCATCAAGTTGGAATAAAACGCGCGGGCGATACCCCGGATATTGATGCCGGGATTTTCCCAGAAGGTCGTGTCCTCCATTGCCACCGTGCCGCAGGTGACATAATCCGGCATCGAGGAGAGCGTGACCCAGTTGCGGTCGCCGGCGTTCGCATCGATGACCTCATAGAGCAGATGGCGTCCGGTGCGGTCGTAAATCTTCGTCGTCTCGAAAGTCTCCACGCTGGCCGACTCGACTTCTTCAGGCGTCGGCAGTCCCTCGGTAATCATCGTATACGCGCCGGCAGCGATTCCCGCGCTCATTCCGGTCAATAAGATGCTGCCCAAAATCACGAAAACCATCACCAGGCCGATAATGCGCATCACCAGATTCAAACCGGTACGACTGGCCTTCCGGCGGCGATCTCGGTCGATGACAATCAGCGTGCGGATCAAATGCACAGGCGTTGATTGTGTCGTCATAAGCCTTTCACCTCACAGTATAGTCTCTGATAGGATCACGTTTCTAAAAATGAGTCCCAAGTCCAAAAATCCGATTTTTCCACATGCGATCTACTACCTATATGAAATTCGCACATGAAAAATCTATCTGCGGTATCAGGTTTCTAAAAATCTGATTTTTTTAGATTGCCTTCAGTAGAGTCAGCTATTATTATGCCGTGCTTTGGAAGATTTGCAAGGGCCAGCGGTTATTTTCTCTGGTAATACGCATCTTTTCCTTATAAGGGTATCTGAAAGTCGCTTGACGAATTTTCAATATGGGCTAGAATAAAATGGACTTGTTAGAATTCAAAGGGTGACTATGTTTGAATCATTAAGCGAAAAGCTCCAGGGCATCTTTGATCAGTTGGGCAAGCGGGGTGTACTGCGCGAAGAAGACGTCAAAAGTGTCTTGCGTGAAATCCGTCTGGCACTTTTGGAAGCGGATGTCAATTACAAAGTCGTCAAAGACTTCGTGACTCGCGTGCGGGAACAAGCTGTGGGAGAAGAAGTCTCCCGCGCGTTGAACCCCGCCCAGCAAGTAATCAAGATCGTTCACCAAGAACTGGTGGAAACGCTCGGCGAACCCGGCCGCATCGCGTTGCAGGGCCGCGCGCCCTACGTGCTGATGCTGGTGGGCCTGCAAGGGAGCGGTAAAACCACCACGGCGGCCAAATTGGCCTTGCATCTGCGCTCGCGGGGGCACTTCCCGTTGATGGTGGCGGCGGACACGTACCGCCCGGCGGCCATCACCCAACTGGAGGTGCTTGGACGCCAGTTGGACATCCCCGTGTACAGCGAACGCGGCAAAGTCGATCCGCCGGATATTTGCTATCACAGTCTGGAAGATGCCCGCAAACGCGGCTCCGATGTTGTGATTATGGATACGGCGGGGCGCTTGCAGATCGACGATGAAATGATGCGCGAGCTGGAAGCCATCCGCGAGCGGGTCAAGCCTATTGAGGTGCTCTTGGTGGCCGACGCGATGACCGGGCAAGAGGCCGTCAACATCGCGCAGGGCTTCAACGACCATGTGGGCATCAGTGGGTTGATCCTCACCAAGATCGACGGTGACGCGCGCGGCGGCGCGGCCATCAGTATGCGGGCCGTGACCGGTGTGCCCATCAAGTTTGTGGGCACTGGCGAAAAACTCAACGCGCTAGAACCCTTCCATCCAGAACGTCTGGCCTCCCGCATCTTGGGAATGGGTGATATGCTCTCGCTCAACGAGCGGGCCGAAGCGTCCTTCGACGTCAGCCAGGCTGAGGAGATGGAGAAGAAGCTCCGCAAAGGCGACTTTGATTTGGCAGATTTTCTAGATCAGTTGCGCCAGGTGCGCAAGATGGGGCCGCTTGACGATCTTTTGGGGATGATCCCCGGCGCAGATAAGTGGCTCAAGGATACTAAAGTAGATCAGGCTGAAGCCGAGAAGAACCTCAAGACGATCGAGGCCATTATCCTTTCTATGACGCCGCAGGAACGCCATAACCCGCGCATCCTGAACGCGAGTCGCAAACGCAGAGTTGCCGCGGGCAGCGGAACGTCGGTGCAGCAGATCAATCAGTTGCTATCACAGCACCGCCAGATGAAAAAGCTGTTCAAGCGGATGAGTCAAGGAAAACTGCGTGGATTGCCGCGCTTTTTCTAAAATACTATATCATTATCTAAGTTACCACGTCTACGAAACAGGAGGCATATGCTTAAGATCAGACTACGTCGTGTGGGGGCCAAGAAACAGCCAAGCTATCGTATCGTGATTGCTGAGTCTACGGCACCGCGAGATGGTAAATTTGTGGAAGTGATCGGGTTCTATAACCCGCGCACGGAACCGGAAACTGTGCAGTTGAAAGAAGATCGGGCGCTTTACTGGCTCTCGGTGGGGGCGCAGCCGACCGACGCGGTCGCGCGAATTTTCCGAACCCACGGCACCCAGGATCGTTTTGAACGTATGAAGGCCGGTGAAGCTGTGGAAGCTCTGGTTGCGGAAGCCGAGGCTGTTGAGCAAGAGATCAGCCCT
>SLSP01000559.1 GCA_007130345.1 Thermoflexales bacterium | reverse complement strand
CTGGCGCATCTATCATAACCCACTCGGCCCTGCGGCAGCGGTTGCGCTCAACCCGCCGGCGCAAGCCCTCTGGCAAACTTTCACCTCCCCGGCAACCCTTTCACAAGAGTTGCTTGGAGATACTGACAATTACCAGGCCGTCCAGTCACTCATCCAGGCCGGGATGTTGCGCCCCACAGAACAAGCCTTACTGGCGGCCTCACACTCAACAACCCTGGGGGCCTGGCTACACGTTGCGGGACATTGTAATCTAGCCTGTGATTACTGCTATCTCGCGGATAAGAAAACGGAAACTTCGCTGGCAACCCTCCGTGCCGCCATTGATGCAACCTTGCGCTCTGCCAAAGCCCTCACCTACCAACAAGTCCACTTAAAATATAGTGGGGGCGAGCCTTTGCTGCAACCTCGGTTGTTGCTATCGGCCCATGCTTATGCGCAACAGCAGGCCGTCGAATCGGGCATCAATCTCGATGGTGTGATCTTAAGCAACGGCACGCTGCTGACCTCGGCCATTGCGGCGCAACTGCGGGAAGCCGGTCTCGATCTGATGATTTCATTAGACGGATTGGGCAGGTTTCACGATAGCCAGCGACATTACTCCGATGGTCGAGGCAGCTTTGCGGACGTATCTCGCGCCATAGCGCTGGCCCAAGCGGAGGGGCTTAATCCATTGATCTCGGTTACTATAACCGAGCGCAATGCCAATGGACTGGCAGATTTGGTAGCGTGGCTTTTGGAGAAGGATTTACGCTTCACTTTCAACCTATACCGCGAAAATGACTGCACAGCGGCCCTGGCGGATTTGCACTCTGACGATGAGAAAATCATCGCGGGGATGCTGGCGGCTTACCAAGTCATCGAGCGCAACTTGCCCCGGTATAGTCTACTCGGAGCGTTGGCCGACCGCGCCAATTTCACCTCGCCGCATCTGTACACTTGTAGTATCGGGCGGGATTATCTGGTTTTTGACGCGCGCGGACGAGTCTCAAGATGTCAGATGGATATGGCACGTCCCATCACACTGGCTAATGATCCCGATCCACTGACTACCGTGCGCCGGGCTACTGATAGACAGAACCCCTCAGTGGAGGATAAAACCGAATGTCAAACCTGTCAGTGGCGCTATTGGTGTGGCGGTGGATGTCCGCTTTTAGCTTACCGTGTGACAGGCAGTTATGCTGCGAGGTCTCCCTATTGCAACACCTACAAGAGTATTTTCCCTGAAGTGCTAAGGTTAGAAGGCTTGCGCATGATAAAATATGCGGACGTAGATACCTGACCATTTTGATTAGATTACCGAAATCTAGAAGTTTTGAGGCAGACACTATGTTCAATGACCAATCTATTATCGAGACCATCCAACAGCGCACCTCATGCCGCAATTACCGCGACGCGCCCATCGCCGAGGCCCTGCAAACCCGCCTCCGGGATTTCCTGGCGGTCACGCCTCCCGGCCCGCTAGGCAACACGCCCCGCTTCGAGCTGATCGCCGCGACGATTGAGGAACGCGAGGCCCTGCGCGGCTTGGGCACCTACGGCTTCATCAAGAACCCGCCGGGCTTTGTCGTGGGCACCCTGCGGGATAGCCGCGAGTTAGAGGATTTCGGGTATCTGATGGAGCGCATCGTCCTCTTCGCCACCGCGCACGACCTGGGCACCTGCTGGCTAGGCGGCACCTTCACCAAGAGCCGCTTCGCCGCGCGCATCGCCGCCACCCCCGAAGAGCGCATCCCCGCCATCCTCTCCATTGGTGCCAGCGCGGAGCGGCGCACCTTGCGGGATACGCTCCTGCGCCGCCTCGCCGGCTCGGATCACCGCAAGCCCTGGGCCGAACTCTTCTTCGATGGCAGCTTCGACCGCCCCCTGGAGCGCGAGGCCGCGGGCGACTTCGCGCTGCTGCTAGATATGGTGCGCCTGGGGCCATCCGCATCCAACAAGCAGCCCTGGCGCATCGCGCGCGCCGAGGGCGGCTGGCATTTCTACGTCCAGCGCACGCGGGGCTACATCGGCTCCGACCGCAGCGCAATCCCCCTGGCCGATCTGCAACGGGTGGACATCGGCATCGCCATGTGCCACTGGGATTTGACCGCGCAGGAGCAGGGGATGGCGGGCACATGGGACGTGAATCCGCCCTATCTCACCCCGCCCGACGACTTGACCGAGTATCGCGCCAGTTGGCGGCCACGCGCTTGAGCGTCGCCCATTGACAAACACCCCTCGGAGTGTTACAATTTCTCAAGACCACAACCCGTTCACCATAGCTATTTTCAAATGAGGAGGATAGGATGACACCCGATACAGGACTCACCGATCCGCGCCGGCTTTTGGGCGAAAAGATAAGCACACCGCGCGTCTACGTGGTAAAGGCGGGAGATAGCCTGAGCAAAATCGCCGGGGAGCTTCTGGGCGATGCCGACCGCTGGAAAGAAATTTTCGAGGCCAACAAGGCGCAAATCAAAGACCCCAACGTCTTGAATGTGGGGCAAGAACTGACGATTCCAGATAAATAATCACACAGACGCCTCGGCTGGTTACGCGGGGCGACCATCCAATGAGAGGGGGGAGGCGCGCGAGTCAGCGCGTCAACCCCCTCTGTTTTGTGAGGTGTTTAACGTATGCCAATAAAACTTGGTAAAACAGTGGGGCTAAGTGTTGTCATAGTGATCCTCCTGCTGGCGGGATGTCGGGCCGCGTCGGAACTACCGCCCGGCGAATGGCCCGCGCAGCCCACCATCACCCTCGGGACGATGGATCCCGGCGCGGGCGAACCGTCCGCGCCAGTCGCCACCCCTTCTCCGACGCCCACGCGCACGCCGCCGGATGCCACCGCCATCTCCTACACCGTGCGCCCTGGCGACACGCTCACCCGCATCGCCGCCTATTACAACACGACGGTGCAGGAATTGATGCGCATTAACGGCATGAGCAACGCCGACCATCTCGCGGTGGGGCAGGTTTTGCAGATCACGTTGGTGGCGGATTTGGTCGGGCCGGAAGCGGTGCTGCTGCCGGATAGCGAAGCGGTCTACGGCCCCGGCTACGCCGACTTCGATGTGGCGGAAGCGACGCGCAACCTCCCCGGCTTCTTCACCACCTACGTCGAGACCGTCGGTGGGCGGGAGCGCACCGCCGCCGAGATCGTGCAGCAGGTGGCCGAGAACTACAGCGTCGGCCCGCGCGTGCTCCTGGCTCTGCTAGAATTGCGCGGCGGATGGCTCACGGACGCCGATCCCCCGCCAGAAGCGCAGCAATTCCCGATGCGCTACACGGCTCAAGCACACTGGGATGGCCTGTACTGGCAGATGAGCCTGGCCGCCAGCGCGGTCAACGCCGGCGTCTACGGCTGGTGGGGAGACACGCTGTGGCTCGTCCAGACCGAGGACGGGAACTACGCGCAATTCTCGCCGCGCATCAACGCGGCGACGGCCGGCGTGCAGCGCGCCCTCGCGCCCGGTTCCGCCGACCATGCCGCCTGGATCGCCGAAGTGGCCCAATTCGACGAGGTCTACCGTGTGCTCTTCGGCGATCCCTTCCGCTACGCCGTTGAACCGCTGCTTCCACCCGATCTGGAGTCGCCGGAGATGGTCTTCCCCTGGCCCAGAGGCGCGATGTGGTACTATACCGGTGGCCCACACGCGGGCTGGGGCGTCAACGAGGCGTGGGCCGCCCTCGACTTCGTCACCGGAGAGCGCTATCTGGGCTGCGTCACCAGCCGCCAATGGGCCACCGCCGTCGCGCCGGGGACGGTACTCGTCAGCCGGGACGGGATCGTGTTTCAGGCGTTAGACGACGACGGGTTTCTGGGGACGGGGTGGGTGGTGCTGTATATGCACATCGCCACAGAGAACCGGGTGGCCGTCGGAACGCGCCTCGTCAGCGGGATGCGCGTGGGCCATCCCTCGTGCGAAGGCGGCGTCTCCACGGCCTCGCACCTGCACTTGGCGCGTCGCTATAACGGCGTGTGGATCGCGGCCCACGACCCGCGCTGGCCGATGGTGCTTTCCGGCTGGACTCCCGGCTCCGCCGGGCGGCCTTATCACGGCACAATGACAAAAGGCGATCAAGTCCGCACCGCTTGCGAATGTTGGGAGGCCAGAGTCAACGGGCTGCGCCATTGAGACATACCTCCCCTGAAAAAAGGTTTAGAGTTTATCCTGATTTCTCAGTGGAGTCAGGCACAAACCGGGAATGTGAGCGACTGCCAGCCTGCCAGCCCCCTCCGGTTGATAACTTACAGAGTATCGTTATAATGGGCATGTTCCATACACCACAAAAACCAGTCTGCCGAGGTGCAGCTTATGAAGACTTTGACCCGTGACAATGAATCCCAGACTTAAATTACCCTATCCCTGGTTGCGCATACTGGGATGGATCGCGCTGATAACATTGGTGGCGTGCTCCCCGGTGCTTGGCGGAGAAGAATCCAACGTCCTGGCGCGGCACGCCTCCGCCGCGCTGCGCGAGCTTGCGGAGATGTCCCCCACGCCGACGAACACGCCGACCCCGCCGCCAACGGCTACGGCCACCGTGACGCCTTCAGCGACGCCAACGCCAACATCGCCGCCGACAGAGACGCCGCCCCCGACAGCTACCGTCACCCCGACGCCTGAACCGACCCCAACGGCATCCTATCCCCCCCCGCCGGAAGAAGTCCACGTCCCCATCCTGATGTATCACTACATCTCCGAGCTTCCGCCCGATGCCGACATCTATCGCCGCGATCTGACCGTAACGCCGGCGAACTTCGAGGCCCAGTTGCAGTATCTGCAAGCGGCGGGCTACACGTCCGTGACCCTGGCCGACATCTACGAAACGCTGACTACCGGCAAGCCCTTGCCGGAGAAGCCCATCGTGCTCACCTTTGACGACGGTTACGCTGACGCTTACACGCACGCGATGCCCCTGCTCCAACACTATGGCTTCGTAGGGGAGTTCTTCCTGCTGGTCACGCCCGCGCATTACGAATCCCCCGCCTACCTCTCGTGGGACGAGGTGCGGCGGATGGCGGAGGCCGGGATGTCGATGCAGGCCCACGGACGCGATCACTACGATCTCACCGGGCGGAGTTACGAATTCCTGGTCTACCAAATCCTGGGATCCAAGGAGGCAGTGGAGGCGCACACCGGGCAGCCCGTGCGCTTCTTCTGTTATCCCGCCGGGCGCTATGATGCCAACACGCTGGCGGTGGTAGAATCCGCCGGCTATTGGGGTGCCGTCACCACACAATGGGGCACGGCCCTGCGCCTGGACAATCGCTACACCTGGCCGCGCATCCGCGTCAGAGGCGAGTGGTCTCCGGCGACCTTTGCTAATGTATTGGAGTCCCTGCAAAGATGAGGGCTTAGGTTGCGAAGATTTGTGTGGTAAGTTGGCGTCAAACGTCAAGGAGGGCGAGATTGCCCAGAATTTTCTACGAGAAGGCAAAAATCAGCACGAAGCATTGCTTTTGACGTTTCACGCATGACGTTTGACGCATGACGCTTCACGTTTGACGAGGAGACAATGCTACACATCGAACGCTTACAGGCTGCGCTGGCCGAGTTGGGCCAGATGGCGGCACAGCAGGCACAACAACGCACCGATGACGTGACGACCGCGCTGGCCTGGCTGGAAGCCGCGCCACCATCGGCGTCGCTGCGCGAGGTGCTGACGCCTCTGGCACAGCAAGGCCTGTGGCCCGGCGCGCTCCCCGCCACCGACGCACCCCTCACCGCGCGCGCCACCGCGCCCGACGTGCCCCCGACGGGAACGGTGCTGGCGGCCGTGGATGGCTCGCAGATTTTCCCCGACCGCCACGCCGCCGTGCTTTACTACCTCATCCAGGTGGGGGGGCTTGTCTTCCGCTACAATGGGCAGACACCGGAGCAACACACGCGAGAGAATCTTTACTTCCGCGAAGACGATCTCATCGACGCGCGCGGCAACGTGATTGCCCAGGAGCGCGTGGGGATGCGCCGCCTGATTCACGAGATGCGCTTCCTCGCCGAGTTGACCGAGGCGGAAAAAACCACACAACAGCCTCTCCTGGCCCTCACCGATGGCCCCCTGCTCTGGCCCTACCCGGAACGCGGCAGCGAGGACGCGCTGGCTCTCCGGGACTACCTCGCCGCGCTGACCCGCATCCGCGAGGCCGGCGCGCTCCCGATAGGCTACGTGGATCGCCCCGGCGGACGCTATCTCCTCGACCTGCTATGGGCGGGGCAACTCAAACCCGGCGAAATCGCCGACCGACTGCCCGATAATCCGCTGCAACGGCTTTCCGACCGCTGGCTGATGGCCCACACGCTGGCCCCCGGCGAGCGCTCGGCCTGGTTCACCCGGGGCAACGCCAGCCAGCAGCGCCACACCCAAGCCAGGCACGAAGTCTGGTTCTGCTACGGCAACCTGGGGCAGCCGGGCTTCCCCGTCATCGCGCGCGTCGAAGTGCCCGCCTGGGTCGCGCAACGCGACGGCGCAGCCGATACCCTTCACGCGACGCTACGCCATCAGGCCCAGGTGCTCAACGGCTATCCCTACGCCCTGGCCCGCGCCCACGAAATCGCCCTGGTCACGACACAGGACAAGCTCGCCCTCGAAGGCGCGCTCCAACAGCAGTTGATGGCTGCCGGCATTGTCCCGCGTCCCTCAGAAAAAGCGCGCCAGAAATCCTACCTGGGCAAACGGTAACAAGAAACGTGCGCGCGTTTTCACGTTTCCACTGTGAACGTGTACACGTCCAACCATTTTCGAGGAGATTTTGAATGACACCAGCAGAAAAAACCATCTCCATCGGCAACGTGCTGCGCGCCGACATCCGGGGCTTCGTGGTGGCCTCGCGCATCCCGGAGCCGGATGTCCCCACCTTCGGAACCTTCGTGCGCGCGCCCATCCAGCAAGGTCAGGCCGACCTTATCGGCCTCGTCTACAACATCAGTCTGCAAGACGACCCCTTCCTCAAGAATCTGGCTGTAGCTCTGGATGAGGACAACCCGCATTACGAGGAGATTATCCGGGACCAACGCGATAACCGCGCCATCCCGGTGGAGATTTCGGTGGTGGCGGTGGGATGCCGCGAGGGCGACCGCACCCGCTACGGCTTGCCCCCCCAGCCGCCGATGGTACTCAACCGCATCACCGTCTGCTCCTCCGCCGAGGTCTGCGAGATCACGCGCCGGCCGGACTTCCTGCGCGCGCTGCTCGACAACCGCGACGTGCCCGCCGACGAGTTGATCCCCACCGCGCTGCGTCGCGCCGCCGGGCTGCGCCCCTCGGAGCAGCGCGACGCCTTCTACGTGGACGCCGGGCGCTATCTGGCCCGCAACCTGGGCCGCGATCCTGTCCGCCTGGAGCGCGTCCTGCGCCGCCTCGAACTCGAAACCGACGAGTAGTTGTCGCCCTTGTTTCGCAATATCGCAGAAGTCACCCTGTTTGGGACACGGATGAACACGGATTTCACGGATAAAATCAAAGAAATCTGTGGCCTGTGTTTCAGATCAACCGATGTCCTTTCTTGTGCCGGGTTAGTTTTGCGTTATTACCTTCTTTAACCAAAAAATCCCGGCACGCGCGCTTGCGTGCCGGGACCTTGTGTGTGATGGTCTATCGCATCAGGGATATTGGACTCCCAAGAGTTCGAACAGCCAATACCAGAATTCCACCGGCGCGAACCAGAGGTAGATAGCGATGGCGATACAGATAAGGATGCCCAACACCAACGCGCCGATAACTACATAACTCCAGGTCGAGCGCTCTGCCGGAAGCGATTCTTCCTCCAGCGTGATGATAGAGGCGGATGATTCTGGGGCCGGGGTGTAGGTCGCGGGCTGGGCCGGCTCGCTTTGGGGCGGATCGGTGTAATCCTCCAGCGTGTGCGTGACGACTTCAGCTTCGTCGAGCGGGAACCGCGCCGTCTGATACCGGTCAGGCATCACGTAGCGGAAGCTGATATAATCCGCCAGTTGGATGATGTCATCCGTATTCAGCCGCCGGGCGTCCGTCAGCCGCTGGCCGTTGATCCAGGTGCCATTAGTGCTCCCCATATCCTCGATAATCGTACCGGAGGACAGCACCTTGATCTGTACGTGGCGCCGCGAGATGCGCGTGCTGTCTACCACCACCTGATTGTCCTGCGTGCGCCCGATGGTATTGAGCAGTTCTTCCAACACGTAAATCTCCCCCGCGTTGGGGCCTTCCTGTACAATTAAGACGGGCCGCTGAAGATTGTCCATACCCTCCTCCTCGAAAAGTCGTCCTGATAGATGTTGACAGCAACTATGGCCGAGTATTCTCTTGAGTATACTGTGCATCGTGGGGCGAGCAAGTGCAATCGCGCGCCAACGTTACGGCGCGCATTTTAACACGCCCTTAACGCCGGGTTAAAATCGCGTTAATGAAAAGATGGCATACTACTGTGTGGGCAACCTGGCTATTCGTTCATCCTTGACTCCCATAAAAAGCTCTTTTTTAACGCAATGACGCAATGACGCAAAGATGCAAAGATTTTTAAGGTTAT
>SLSP01000111.1 GCA_007130345.1 Thermoflexales bacterium | reverse complement strand
GTTTCTAAAACTTCGGAAGTCTGGGCCTGGAGCACCTGCCCCAACGCGGTCACGGCGGCGGCGCGGGTACGGAAGTTGTCGCTACGCAACCCCTCGCGGGCAATGGCATCCACATCCACATCGGCGGCGCGGGCGCGTTCAAACCAGTAGGGGCAACCCTCGTGGTTGCCCGCCAGCGCGGAGCGGAGGAGCAGCTCTAATTCCTCGGCGCTCAAACGCCGCAGGTCTGCGCGCTGTGCATACAGCAATCGCAGCGAGGCCGGTTCGATCAGTTTGTGCAAGCTCTGCCAACTCGCCAGCTCGCGGCGGAGCAGCTCGCGGGCCAGCTTCGCTTGCATCTCGGCCTCGTCAATCCAGGTGGCGATCTCCGCCGCCATGTGGTCGTGGGCCAACTCATAGAGCGCGTGCGCGCCCACCTGGAAGCTGCGCACCAGGCGCAAATCCACCAGCACGGCGCGGGTATCCCGCAGGCACGCCACGTCGCGGGCGTCGTCGGGGTCAAACGCGCGCGCCGTCTCCGCCACGCCCCGGAGCAACTCGGCGTCGCTCAGGGCGGCCTTCGTCTCCTGGCCCGTCACCAGCACCTTGAGCAGCGCCTCGGCCAGCAGGCGGTCGCCGCCGCGCTCCGGCACGCGATCCAGCGCGCCGGTCACGTATTCGCCCAGGATGCGGCCCGCGCCGCCCGCCTCCCGGTACCGGGCCAGCGTCAGCGTCAGCGGCGGGGGCGTCCAGTCGGTGGCCTCCGGGGGCGGCGGATGATGGCCGGCCTCGCGCAGCGCCATCCGGTACAGGCGATCCATCACAATCTGCAACGAGGGCGCGGGCACGGAGCCATCCGCTTCGACCAGTGACCCTAGCGGCGCGGATGCCGGAGACAGCGTCTCTACGTCAGCGGCGCGGCCCAACAGCGCGTCCACCAACTGCGGTTCGACCTGGCACTGGGCGCGGCTGGCGGGTTCCACGATAGCCAGGCGCGCGGTATCCTGGGCCAGGCTGGTCAGGCGATAGGAGTTGCGCAACACGTAGGGGATGGGCGCGGCCTCACCGGCCTGGGGCGCGCGGCGCGCTTCATCCAACTGCGCCAGGAAGTCCTCCCGCAGGCAGAGGATAAAACGCACCTCCGGGGCCTCCAGCCCCAGACAATCGCCCAACTCGCGCCAGAACTGCCGGCGCGTGGGGCCGCTGCTGCGGATAAACAACTCCTCGAACTGGTCGAGGATGACGACCAGGCGCGTCTCAGGGGCGAGGGTGTGGGTGAAGAAGTCGCGCAGCCCCTCACCCCCCTCCCCGGCCTTCCCCCCTGTTAGGGGGAGGGAGAGCGCGCGGGTCACGCCCTCGCGGATGGCCTGGCGGGGATCGCCCAGAGCGCGCACGTAAGCGTAGGTGTAGCCCTCGTTGAGCAGCAGAGGCACAACGCCTGCGCGCAGCAAGCTGGTTTTGCCCACGCCGCTGCGTCCAAAGAGCGTCAGCAAGGGATAAGAGAGCGTCAGACGATAGACCAGAGGCGATTCCACCTCGCGCCCGCAGAAGATATTGCGGTCATCGGGGTCGAAGTAATTCAGGAACTTGTAGGGTGGCTTGCGCACCACATCGCCAGGCCGGTAGCCCGTCCCCATCACGCGCTGCTGCTGCACACGCTGTTGCAGCGCGCGGAGGAAGAGCAGCGGTTCGGCGGGGATGATCTCGACGTTGTCATCCGCCCACCAGGCCACATCTTCAGGGCGCGGATCGGGCCAGACGATGTAGTTCCGGCGCTTGTGCTCGCCCAGCGATTGCGTCGCCGCCGTGTAGAGGCGCGCCAGCCCCTCATCGCCGGGGTTCCATCCCACAAAGAGGATGGGGCGCAGGCGCACGTAAGGGCGCACGTCCTCCAACCGCCGCGCCAACTGCCCTTCGACCCGCATCATATCCCGCCGCGTCACCACCAGCGAATCCGGCTGCTCGATGTCGCCATACAGCTTGATCAGGATAATATCCTCACCCTGGGTGGCATAGGCCACGTCCAACCCCTGGACAACGCGCGCGATCCGCTTGCCGGCCTCCTGATAGGCTTGTTCCAGCAGGCCATCGTACCAGGCCGAGACAATCGCATCAAAGCCCAACGCCACGATAGCCGTGTGAACCGAGGTCGTGCGCCGCGCGGCGGTCAAGCGGCCCTTGATGAAATCAATGAGTCCGTGGCGGTTGCGCGGGTACTGGCACAGGAACGCGGAGGCCATCTCCGCCAGCGAGGGCCGGGGCGGCAGGCCGTAGTGCGCCGCCAGCGCGGCGGCCAGTTGCGCACGCGTCGGCGGGCCGTCCGCGCCCAGGTCGGCATCCGCGCCCAGGAAGAGCACACAACTGCCCTTCGCGATATTTTCCGCCAGGTCATTAGGAATTTGGAATGTTGTCATCACAGCACCTCCATATTCAGCGCCATCGTCGCTATCATCTTTCTACTCAGCCTGTGCGCCTCGGTTCGCCGCGCAGTCGGGGAGCTAACGCTCCCCTCTGAGCGTAGTTAGACACTTTCTCTACCGGACACTCACGTCCCCACCACCGCCGCCTGATACCACGCCCAGCACCGGCCCGCAGCTGAGGCGCTCCCGCACCCTGGTGATATCGCTATTATAGCCGCTCTCCGCATTTTGTCCCCCTGCTCTGCCCCAGCAACTTTACCGGATCATTCCCTATTGCCGATTCTAACTGAGCTACATCACGTTGGTTGAGAGGGCGCGGTTTATGGTGAAATCGAACCCTGGTATAATAAGCGTGTAAAGCGATTACGGTAGTTCAGTGCTGTTGAAGCAACGCAGATATGTGATTGGAGGCTCACAATGCAATTAGAAGACTATTTCAACTTCTTAGCACCCAATGACATTCGCATCCGGGGGACGCGGGTGGGGATTGAAACGGTGCTGTACGAGTACATTCACCAGAGCCAGTCGCCAGAAGCGATTGCCCGGCGTTATCCGGCATTGACGCTGGAGCAGGTTTACGCAACGATTACCTACTACCTGCACAATCAAGCGGAGATTAAGGCTTATCTGGCCGACTGGCTGGCGCACGGCGAGCGGATGCGCACGGAGCAGGAACGTAACCCAACGCCGGCGATGCTCAAATTACGGCAAATGCGAGATCAACAAGTAGCTGCGTCTCGTTTCACTAATTCTTAATTCCTCTAAGCAACCCCTCACCCAAATCCGCAATATCGGCCTCATCCCCCTTTACTCAGCCGTCTCCCCCACCGCCGCCGCCTGATACCACGCCCAGAACCGGCGCAGCCCCTCGTCCACTTCGACCTGGGGCGCGTAGCCGAGCTGCTCCCGCGCCTGGGTGATGTCGGCGAAGGTGGTGTGCGGTTCGCTGGCGGGGGCCGGCGGGGTCTCCATCTGCGCGGGCTTGCCCACCAACGCCTCGATGAGCTCCACGAAGTCGGCCATGCGCACGGGCTGGCCGCGCCCCAGGTTGAGCCGCGCGTAGCCGAGCGGCGTATCCAGCGCACGCAGCACGCCCGCCGCGATGTCGCCCACGTAGGTCCAGTCGCGGTACATCTCCCCGGCGGCGAAGAGCTTGAAGACCTTGTCCCGCACGATGCTGTCGGTGATGATGTAGGGCATCATATCGGGCCGGCCACGCTCGCCGTAGACGCTGAAGAAGCGCAGGGCCGTGAAGCTGAGGCCGAAGAGGTTGTGGTACGTGTAGCCCATCAGCTCCCCGGCGATTTTGGTGGCGGGATACGGGGCCAGCGGCTTGCCGAGCGGGTCGTCCTCACGGAAGGGCAACTGCTGCGTGTGGCCGTAGACCGAGGAGGTGGAGGCGAAGACGATGTGCGGCGTCCCGGCGCGACGCGCTGCCTCCAGCAGATTGACCGTCCCGCGCACGTTGACGTCCACGTAGAGCGGCGCGCGCTCGATGGAGTAGCGCACGTTCGCCATCGCGCCGATGTGGGCGACCGCGTCGAAGCGGCCCTCGGCCACGATGCGCTGCATCGCCGCCTCGTCGCGGAAGTCGGCCTCGTGCATGGTGAAGGCGGGATAGCCCGCCAGCAGCGCGGCGTTGGCCCGCTTGCGCGCCGGGCTGTAGTAAGCGTTGAAGTTATCGATGCCCGCGACGGTGTCTCCGCGTGTGAGCAGGGCCTCAGCAACGTGACTCCCGATAAATCCGGCTGCGCCGGTGACTAGAACTCGCATAATGTGACCTCCATAGTATGAGAAAGGGCAGTAGCGCAAAACTAACCCTGTGACAAGAAGATGTCCCCAGTTGATTTCAAGCAAGGACACGGATGAGTCCCCTGAAAAAAGTCCAAAAATCCGATTTTTCCACATGCGACCTACTACATATAGTATCAAGGTTCTAAAAAATCGGATTTTTTAGGGTTCTTTCAGTATAGACACGGATTTACACGGAAAAACACGGATTTTTTGGTTTTATCCGTGAAATCTGTGTTCATCCGTGTCCCAAACAGGGTGACTTTTGCGGTATTGCGAAAAAGGTCAGGGGCTTTTACTGCTTATACCCCTGACCTGAACAATTTGACTATCGGATTTAAAAATACAGTCTCTTTTGCAACTTTCAGGAGAAGAACTTCTCGTACTCGTCGTGGCCGCCAATCCAAAATCAGGTAACGGTGTCCCCTTCAAAAATCCCTAAAGCGCGATACCCCAACGTAATCCGCACCGCCCACAGGCTTTCTTCACGGTTGATGCACTTAAACCGCAGGGAAGGATGGAAGGGATTTTCTGCCCATAACCGATAGGCTTTACGCGCGCGTTGCTTGACATCGTGGCTTAATGCCTGATAGGCTTTCCAAAAAGAAGGCAGGGTTTGCGATTTCACAATTGATTGCAATCCAACGGGATGGCTTTCCCGGCGGCGATTTCTTGCCGGGCACGCCGTGCTGCTGCTATCAGTTGCGGTTGTGTCTTTTTGAACGCCGCCTCCCATTGCAGGTCATCTTGCAACGTGGCGATGTATTCGCGCAGGTGTTCCACCACTTGCTCCTGAGCCGCATCCGGCAACGATTCTACCATTTTGATCATAGTCATAACAGCGGTAGATGACATAGTTTTTCGCTCCTTGCTTCAGAAATTTTGTTCATCTATCTATTTTAGTATCAAAATATGGTACATTATCAATTCGCAGCGTGAATATCCCGCACGTTTAATTGCAAGCTGACCCGCCCGTTCCACTCGTTGGATTCCAGGACGTAGGCGATGTCGATGGCGGGGGGAAGCCGGACGATCTACTCGCCCTGGCGGAAGGCGATGACATCCCAAGCGTAGTCGAGGAATCTCCATGTGGGGACAGAGACCCTTCGGCTACACTCAGGGTGACGCTCAGTGGGGAAACCCGCGATTTATCCGGCGAAATCCTGGAGACCCTTTTCAGCATCTAGCCAGCGTAAAAACTCTGCTGGTGAGATGATGGGAATATCTTCAAACGGATGCAATGCCAGCAAATCCGCATCCCCACTAACGATAGCATCCGCTTGACCCGCTAACGCTACTTCCAAGAACTTATTGTCTTGGGGATCACGACACACTGACAGCGTCTTGTGCGAAAAAACCGTTTCGCCGCGCAACATTAGCAGCGCCAATAACGTCTTCACGACATCTTCGGTTACACCATATTTTTCACGGAAGCGGGGACGAGCGAGCACATCCACCCATTCTTCCAAAAGCACAGGCGCATAAAGTAGCGTGTAGTTGCCCTGCCGCAAACGGTTTAGAACAGCGCCAACCTTGCCGCTTGGCCGGATCAAGGCGCTCACCAGGACGTTGGTATCTACCACAACCCGCATCAGCGATTTAATTCAGCTAACGCTGCCTCAACATCCGCCGCGACTTCTTCATCCGTAAAAGCTGCATTTTGTATCGCCATCCGTGCCATTAAGTCATCAAAGCGTGCCAACACTCCTTTTTCGTGAAGGTTTTGATACCGCAAGAAATCTTCATAAGAAATCAGGACCGCTTCAGGCCGACTGCCCCGCGTAAGCACGTAGGGAACGTTCTTATGAGATACTTCATCAAACACTGAACGGAAACGCCGTTGTAATTCTGTGACGCCAATAATTCTTTGCATCGTATCCCCCTTGACACTATGTATTTCAATACATAGTATACCACATATCTACCAGCCCGTGTAATTTTCTCTCATCCTCCCGCGTGAATATCCCGCACGTTTAATTGCAAGCTGACCCGCCCGTTCCACTCGTTGGATTCCAGGACGTAGGCGATGTCGATGGTGGGAGGCAGCCGGCCGATCCACTCGCCCTGGCGGAAGGCGATGGCATCCCAGACGCCGCCGGCCTCGTCCACCAGCGTGAGCTTGAGGTGACGCCCATCCACGCCCACGGCGCGCGCGTGGCGCACGTGGACGCGCCGACTGGCAAGCACCGGGGTCGGATTGCCGTAGCCGAAGGGTTGCAAACGTTCGAGTTCGTGGAACACATCCCACGAAAGGGTGTGCAGGGACACTTCCGCATCGACGTTGAAGAGCGGCACGAGGGAGATGCCTTCTAATTGCTCTTGGGCCAGCGCCAGCAACCGGGCTTCTAGCTCCGGCAGCAACTCGGTGCGGATGGTAAAGCCCGCCGCCGCCGCGTGCCCGCCGTGACGCACCAAGAGCGGCGCGACAGTGTCCAGCGCTTCGGTGATATGGAATTCGGGGATGGAGCGCGCCGAGCCTTTGCTCAACTCGCCCTCTTTGGAGATGACAATGGCCGGGCGGTAAAATTCGTCAAGGAGACGACTGGCCGCCAGCCCTACCACACCCTGCGGGAAATCCTCCGCCGAGACGAAGAGTAACGCGGGCACTTCTCCCGCGTCCAAAATCTGCTCGCGGGCGCGCTCCTGCACTTCTGTTGTCATCGCGCGGCGGTCCTGATTCAGGGCCTCCAACTCGTGCGCCAAGGGGATCGCCTCAGACATATCCTCAGCCAGCAACAGATCCAGCGCAGTGATGGCCTCGCTGATGCGTCCAGCGGCGTTGAGGCGCGGGGCCAGCACAAAGCCAATGGTGCGCGCTGTGACTGTGCCCGGTTGCGTGCCCGTCATCTCCATCAGCGCGCTGAGGCCGGGGCGTTTTGCCCGGTTAAGGTATTCCAGGCCACGCCGCACCAACATGTGATTCTCGCCAATCAGCGGCACCATATCAGCCACAGTGCCCATCGCTACCAAGTCCAGCAACTCCGACTCATGAAGCGGATAGCGCGTAGTGTTCAGGGGAACCTGGCTATTGGCGCGCAGGAGCGCTTGTGCCAACTTGTAGGCCACGCCCACACCGGCCAACTCTTTGAAAGGGTACGCGCAATCGGGACGCTTGGGGTTGAGCACCGCGTTGGCCTGGGGCAACGCGGTGCCTACATGATGATGATCGGTCAAGATAACGGTCATCCCCAGTTGACGGGCCATCGCCACTTCATCCAGCGAGCGAATACCGCAATCCACGGTGATGAGAACGCGGGTATCCCGCTCGGCCAGGGCCGTGATCGCTTCCGGATTGAGACCATAGCCCTCGTCGGCGCGGCTGGGGATGTACGGCTCAACCCGCGCGCCCAACGAGCGCAACGCGCGCATCAGCACCGCCACCGCCGTCACGCCATCGGCGTCGTAATCGCCGTAGACCACCAAGCGCTCTTCGTGCGCCATCGCCTGGCGGAGCAACGTGACCGCTTTGTCCATATCCGCCAGGCGGAAGGGGTTATCAGGGGCATAGTCGCCGGCTAACAGCGCTGCCACGTCATCCAGTTTAGTAATTCCGCGATTGTACAGGATTTGCGCCACCAGAGGATGCAAATGCTGCACACGCTTCAAGAATATAGGCGGAGCAGGCGGAGCAATCTGCCAACGTTTATGCCCTAGTATATCCATACAACAGCCTCCAAAATAGATTGGGGACTCAAGCGACAATGCGCAAAAGCCAACTTTTACCCGGTGAGTATACCACAGCGAAAAGCAGCGTCAAAGAAAAAAGCGGCCTCTCACGTGGAGAAGCCGCTTGACCTATTTAGTTGAGCAGGGAATTAAATCCAGCCCTGGCCTTTGCTAAAATCGGTGACGAGGGGTACAGTGACCCAGTTGCCACCGTATGCCTGAATACCCAGATAGATTTGATAGAACCACACAATCCAGAGCACCAGACAACCAATTCCGGCAGTGACGGTTGATAGAACCACAATCAGCGCGCCGACAATCAAAGACTGCACTGCGTGATACTTAATAAACGGTCGCGCCTTCTTGTCTTCCAACAGCAGGACAATGATCGGGACCAGGGGGGCGAAAATCCAACTCAACAGCGCCCACAATTTATCGTCATCGGTTATATCCATATCAGGTTGCGGATTCACAGCATTGGGGTCTTGCATAGTTAAGCTCCTTTAGTTACGTTGTGGACCAAGCATAAACCAGCCATTCCCTTTTATTGTAAGGGAGATAGACAGAAAGTCAAGCGCGCGCTTTCTTTCACGTATAATGTTACCGAAGTAACATGGTGATTCCAAATGATAATGTTACCGAACAGGAGACACTATGCCCGTATTAGAACCAATGAAAATCGAAGAACGCTACCAATATC
>SLSP01000554.1 GCA_007130345.1 Thermoflexales bacterium | reverse complement strand
TCACAGCTTCAGGTGGCTTGCAGCCACGGGACTTTCAGCAGGCTTCAGCCTGTACCGTCACTTTCAGTGACTTGGTGTTAGAACCTACCGGCTTTCAGCCGGTAGTCGTTTAGTGTAGACATTTTGGAATTTATGCAAGTTGCAGGCGTAGATCGGGATGTGATCAAAGAAGCAATACATTCGAATATTGCGGATTTTGAAGATGCTGTGCAAGCCAGCGCAGCCAAGCAATGCGCGATTCCGATTATCATAACTCGCAATGAAAAGGATTTTGAGAACAGTACATTAGAAGTTCATAGCCCCACATCATTCTTGCAAAGTTTAGAGAAATCAAAGTGATACAGATTGACGTATTGAATGTTTTGGGGCAATGTACAATTACCTCTCTGGGATTGATTCAAGCGATAAGACGTCGTTTATGATGTGCGCGGTGGAAACTTCCGCAGTCTGAGGTGCGCTTAACTTAATAGCCTTGATAACGAGATAAAATTGTGAATGAAGAGAGAGTTTTTCGCTTAGGTAATGTGACACTACATAACCAGGATGTCGCGCATCTGTATGAGCGATGGCCGTCTCCAGATGTGATTATTTCAGACGGCGGCTATGGCGTATCCGGGTTCAAAGGTGATGCGAGAGAGCCTTCGGGCTTACCTTCATGGTATCGTCATCATGTAGAATCTTGGTCATTACATTCAACGCCAGGGACAACGTTGTGGTTTTGGAATACCGAAGTGGGTTGGGCTATCGTCCATCCGATTTTAGAGGAGTATGGGTGGCACTATGTAAGTTGTAACATTTGGAATAAAGGCATACAGCACATAGCGGGCAACTGTAACCTGCCCATTCTGAAAAACTTTCCGATAGTAACCGAGGTTTGCGCACAATACGTAAGACGCGCTGAGTTTCCCGTCAACGGCAAGGTCTTATCCCTTAAACAATGGCTCAGGTATGAATGGGAACGAACCGGACTGCCTTTATACAAAGCTAACGAAGCATGTGGCGTTGCCAATGCCGCGACCAGAAAGTATCTCACCAAAGATCATGTATGGTATGCCCCGCCACCGGATGTTTTCAAGCAATTAGTGGCTTATGCTAACGAGCATGGGGACGCCAACGGGAAACCCTTTTTCTCATTAGACGGACAGAAACCGACGACACAAGCGCAATATGCCAACCTATTCGCCAGATTTGAAGGGCAATATGGCATAACCAATGTCTGGGAGCATCCGCCGTTGCATAACGGGGAGCGCGTCAAAATCCCAGGGTCTTCAAAATATGCGCATCTGAATCAAAAGCCGCTGAAGTTAATCAAGCTGATTATCGAAGTCTCTTCAGCGCCCGGCGATGTGATTTGGGAGCCTTTTGGCGGTTTATGCACGGCCGGACTCGCGGCTTATATGTCGGATCGCGTGGCGCATTGTGCCGAAATTAACCCTAACATATTTACATTAGCTGTTAATCGCTTGCAAGATTATGATGACCAAGCCAAATTACAACCCAAACTACTTGAAAACAATGTCGCTCTCGGAGAACTTTAATGGAAACAACACCAAGTGTCCCGTTACCCGTTCATCCTGATAAAAGATGGCCTCACTATCAGGTGTGGGAAAGAGTCCGCGCATTGTTTTATACCCTCCCGAATTATTTCGAGACAGAGTTATTGATCAAAGGCATCAACGTTACAGATATTTTTTCGGTCGGAAGCGCATTTTCAAGCGTAATCGAAACTCAAGTAGTTTCCATACTGAATAATTTGCGCAACGTCTGGGATCCAGATAATGTTTACTCCAAATATGCCTTTGTACGTCAATCACAAACCTTCCCGGATGTGCTGCTCCAGAATTTACGCGATGAAACGGACATCCTGTTTGGCGTCGAACTTAAATCATGGTACGTATTGAGCAAAGAGGGTGAACCGAGTTTTAGATACCAAATCACACCCGCCGCCTGTGCCGATGCTGATTTAATGATTGTAGTCCCCTGGATCCTCTCCGATGTTATCTCAGGTACACCCAAATTGCTGCGCCCCTACATCGAATCCGCAAAATATGCTGCGGAGTACCGCAATTATTATTGGCAGACGTCCCGCGAAGAGAAGGGTAAGATTGGGGCGATACATAGTCCACCAGATGCTAACTGTCAGCCCTATCCAAGCAGTAAACAAGAAGCATCGGATCAGGCGGAAGACGACAAAGGTGGTAATTTTGGCAGAATAGCCAGGGCCAAGATATTGGATGATTACGTTGCCATGATCAAAGAACAAGATTATCTGGGCATCGACATTGTCCACTGGATTACTTTTTTCAAAGCCGTTTCCGAAACGGCCACCGACGAAGCAATCGAACAAAAACTTCGCAGCTTGAAAAGAAAGCTACAGAGCCAAAAAACACCTTCTCCTGCTCAAGAGAAGCTCATTGAGGTCTTACACCATATAGAATTGCTATGGAGTGACCTTTCATGAATTCCGTAGCGATGGTATCCGCTCACAGTTCGTCCCCAATGCGGTTCGTCCCTTTCGCCAAGCAGATCCTTTCACGGGGATGGTCGCGCTTGCATCAGGAGGCCCTATGACCCACCGCCGACTATTACTCCTAAGTAACTCCCGCAATCCCGGGCAGGAGCGCCTGGCCCACGCGCGGGACGCCATCCGCGAGTTCCTCGGCGCGGATGTGACGCGCGCGCTCTTCGTGCCCTTCGCCGTGGTCGGCTATCCGCTGGATGAGTACGTCGCCGCCACGCGCCAGACTTTCTTGGAACTGGGATACGACCTCGATTCGGTGCATCAGGCCGAGGATATGCCCGCCGCCGTGATGCGGGCCGAGGCCATCGTGGTGAGCGGAGGCAACACCTTCGCGCTGCTGCGCGCGCTGCAACGTTACCACCTGCTCGATCCCCTCCGCGCGCGGGTGATGGCGGGCGCGCCCTACCTGGGATGGAGCGCGGGCGCGAACCTCGCCTGCCCCACCATCCAGACCACCAACGACATGCCCATCGTCGAGGTGGCCGATTTCCGCGCGCTGGGCTTGCTCCCGTTCCAGATCAATCCGCACTACACCGAGGCGCGCATCCCTAATCACGGCGGCGAAGACCGCCCCACGCGCTTGCGCGAGTACCTCGCCGCCAACCCCGGCGTCACGGTGGTGGGACTGCCCGAAGGCGCGATGCTGCGCGTCGAGGGCGACCGCCTGACGCTGCTCGGCGGGCAGGCGGTGAAGGTGTTCCAGCACGGGCAGCCGGTAGTCGAATATGCCGGCGTCGCGGCGCTCCAATGGCTGCTGGACACGCCCGCTGCTCCAGAAATCCCCACAACGGAGCGTTGACTATGCACGAAGAGAAGTGGGCGCTGAATACTCCCGGCGTTGTCGGTGGGCTGATGATCGTGGTGGGGATGGTGGCGCTATCCTGCCAACTCCTCCACGTCGAGATCGGGCGCGTCATCTGGCCGTTCTACATCATCGTGCCCGGCGTGCTGATCTTCCTCTTCGCCCTGACGGTGCAGTCCGGGGGCGAACCCGCCGCCATCGTCGCCAGCATCATCACAATGATCGGCGTGATCTTGCTCTATCAGAGCGTCACCCGCCATTGGGAAAGCTGGGCTTACGCCTGGACGCTGATCGCGCCCACGTCCATCGGCTTGGGCCAGATGCTCTATGGCAAGCTCAAGGGGCACGCGGGGATGGTGCGCTCAGGCAAAGCTGTCGCCAGAACCGGCACGGTGATGTTTGTCGTGGGCTTTATCTTCTTCGAGTTGATTTTGGGCATCAGCGGTTTCCGTATCGGCAGTGTGGGATTCCCCGTGTTGCTGATTGGATTGGGATTCGCGCTGCTGATTCGCAACATCGCCGGATACCGCGCCCAATAGTATCTGGGGCATGGTTTTGACGCATGACGCATGACAGGCCGTTCACACACAGCCACTTGTCAAGCAACTCCTTCCGACGATGAACTATGCCGTACCTAGCATAAGGAGCGTGTGATGACAGATGAATTGAGCCGAGAAGCTATCGAAGGCCGCATTGCGGAACTGTATCAAGCCGGGATGTCCGCCTATGAACACGAGGCATTGCGCGAAGCCCTCCCGCCCTGGTCGCAATGCCTGGCGGGATTGCGGTCGCTAGGCGGGAACCAGGATATGATCGCCATCCTGCTCTACTACTGCGGGACAATGTTCGCCACATTCGAGCTGACCAATCAGGCGTTAGCCTTCTTTGAATCGGCGGCCTATATCCTCAAAGCGCAGCCCCCCACCGTCGAGAACGCCGACACGCTGCTGATCGCCGGGCAGTCGTTGGTCGCTATCGGACACCCGCAGCACGCGGTACCGGTCTTCAAGGCGTCCGCCGCGATGTTCGAAACGCACGATGCCGCCGAACTGCACGCGAGCGCGATGCAAGAACTGGCCGCCGCCCAGGAGAGCAGCGACGAGACCGGCGACATCACGCCGCGCACGTATCGCTTCGCCATCCGCCACGGCAAAACGCCGGTCATCAGCTTCACTGTAGACGCGACCGGGGACATCGCGTGGGCCGACCGCGCCGCCGAACCCGATCCCCTGGCCGCAGATGACCCCGCCTGGAACGTCCAATGCCTGGGGCTGGCCGATGGAACGGATGGCAAATCAAAACGCAGCGGCGCGAATCCGCTGCAAAAGCTCGCCAAGAAACTGCTGCCAAAGAAGAAATCCGCTGCATAAACGCCGCGGAATCATTCGCGGGGCGCACTAGGAAAGGCGGCTATGTCGAATCCATCGAATCCATCCACGCGGCGCGTCATCCAAGGGCTTCTGGTGGGGGCGATGCTGGCCTGGATGGCCGTGTGGCCTCCCACGCTGGCCCTGGGCACGGCCCTGCTCCTCGATGACGTGCTGCCCGACGCGGGCGCGGCCCTGGCGCGCGTCGTGTTGCTGGCCGGCGGTTGGTGGTTCCCCTACCTCATGGTGGCCCTGGCAACGCGCCGCAAACCGCGCTGGGAAAAAATCGCGGCGCTGGCCGCTACCCTGACGGCGGTCGTTGTGTATCTGGTGCTGAACGCCACGTTGCAAGCCTTATGGCCGGAGCGCCCGAATCGCGTAGCCGGCGGGCAACTCGTGGGACTGTCGCTCTATCTGCTGCTGGCCGCCTGGAGCGCGCCCCGTCTGGCGGGCCGCCCGCGCCGCTCCGTGTGGGCCTGGCTCGGTCTGAATCGCCACGACGCGACGACCTGGGGCCTCTCCCTGGCGTTAGCCGGACTCCTCGGCCTGCCCTGGGCCGCCACCGGCGCGCTAGGGGATCGCTATGTCAGCCTCGACATCGTATTCCAGGGCCTCGCCGAACTGCTTCCCCTCGCGCTGCTGATCTGGGGCCTGACCTTCACGCTGCTCACCTCCGCCTGGGAGTCCACGCCCTGGCCGGCGGCCCTGTGTACGCTGCTGCTATACGCGCTGGCCCTCTCCGCCAGCGTTATCCCCCATGGTGATGTGATGGCTATCGCCCGCGCGTTTTTGATGCTGCCCCTGGCCTTTCTGCTGACCGAATTGCGCGCGCGGCCCGGCGGCGTCCTCCCGGTGATGCCGGTGCTCCTCAGTTACGTGCTGCTGCCGCGCCTGTTTGTCGATCCGCGTGATCTGGCGATGAAGGGCCTCCCGGAAACGCTGCATATCTTCAGCCACCTCTTCAACTGGATGCTGCTCGGCATGGCGGGCATGACGCTTTGGGTCTCGCGCTGGCTGGCGCGGGAGTTCGCGTGGACGCAGCGCGTGCCCCGGTGGGGAACGACGCTGGTCTCCGGCACGCTGGCTCTGGTCATAACCGTCAGTTGGGCGGGATGCTATTGGGGTCTGGGAGCACCTGGCTTCCACGATGACAGTTTCCTCATCCTTTTTGAAGCGCGGGCGGATCTGGACGCGGCCTACGCCATCCCAGACCGCGAAGCGCGCATTGCCTACGTCTACGCCGCGCTGGTGGAGACCGCCGAGGCTACGCAAGCCCCGGTGCGCGCCGAGCTGGCCCGCCGGGGATGGGACTATCGGCCCTATTACATCATCAACATGATCCGCGTGGAGGGCCATCGCCACCGCATGGCCGAATTCGCCGCGATGCCCGGCGTGGCGCGTGTGCTGCTCAATCCCGGCGTGCGGCCTTATCCCCACGCCGCTAACAGCCTCTACAGCGAAACGCCGGCACCGGGTGAGGGCTTGCAGAGTAACTTGACCGCCATCAACGTCACCGGCGCGTGGGACGCGGGCGTGACGGGGGAATCCATCGTGGTGGCGGGACAGGATACCGGCTACGATTGGCAGCATCCCGCTTTGCAGGGGAGTTATCGCGGATGGGATGGCGTCACCGCGCGGCACGACTATAGCTGGCACGACGCCTGGGACGCCCGCCCCGCACCTTTCGACGACGACGGGCACGGCACGCACACGATGGGCACCATTGTGGGCGACGATGGCGGCGTCAACCGCATCGGGGTAGCGCCGGATGCCCGGTGGATCGGCTGCCGCAATATGCGCCGGGGCCTGGGCAATCCCGGCAGCTACGCGGAGTGCATGGAGTTCTTCCTGGCCCCCTTCCCCCTCGGTGGCGACGCCTTCACGCAAGGGGATGTCGCGCTATCGCCGCACGTCATCAACAATTCCTGGGGCTGCCCCCCGGAAGAGGGCTGCGAGGCCGACACCCTCGAGCCGGCGGTGGACGCGCTCCACGCGGCGGGCATCATGATGGTAGTCAGCGCCGGGAATAGCGGGCCGGATTGCGGCTCGGTGGGGACGCCGCCCGCGCACTATGCCACCGCATTCTCCGTCGGGGCGACCAACGACGCCGGGTACGTCACGAGCTTTAGCAGCCGGGGGCCGGCGGACGCGCTGCTCAAGCCGGACATCAGCGCGCCGGGGTCGTGGGTGCGCTCCAGCATCCCCAACGGACGCTACGGGGCGGCCAGCGGCACCTCGATGGCCGGGCCGCACGTCGCCGGGCTGGTGGCGCTGCTGTGGTCGGCCAACGCAGAGCTGATCGGCGACATCGACGCGACAGCGCGCGTGATCTGCGAGACCGCGCGGCCCCGCTCCGTCAGCACGCTCTGTCCCGTTGCCACCTGGGAGACATCGGACTGCGCCTGTGGGGGCATTACCGGCGTTCCCAACAACGTCTACGGGTGCGGTCTCATCCAGGCGGATGCGGCGGTGCAGCGGGCATTGGAGCTTGAGCCTTGAAGCCGTCCGCACACAGAACGCCCTCGCAATCCCTGGCGCAGCGCTTGGCGCTGTGGGCCGAGAAGTTGCGCGATGTCTCGGCGATGGGCTTGCACTTCGTCGAAAATCCCTACGACCGCCACAACTACGAGGAAGTGCAGACTATCGCAATGGAATTGGCGGCGATGGCTTCCGGGGAGACGCTGGACGCGCTCGAACCGTTGCGTGGGACGGTCTACGCCCGCCCGACGCCGCTCATCACGGGGGATGGTGCCGTCATTGACGCGGAGGGTCGCATCCTGCTAATTCAGCGCGCCGACAACGGGATGTGGGCGATGCCCGGCGGTGCGATGGAAGTGGGGGAAACCCTCGCCGAGGGCATCGTCCGCGAGGTGCTGGAGGAAACCGGTGTACCGTGCGAACCCGTCGCGCTCGTCGGCATCTTCGATTCGCGGCGCTGCGGGTCAGTCAGCCGCCATCACATGTACCACACCGTCCTGCTCTGCCGCCCACTGCACGACGCGCCGACATCAGAACCATCCCACGCCAACGAAACCCTATCCGTCGGATGGTTCAGCGCGGATGCTTTGCCCGCGCCCATCGATCCGGGGCACGCCCCGCGCATCCCGGTGGCCTTCGGCGTGTGGCGAGGCGAGGAGGGGGCGTTTTTTGATGGGTAGTTAGGGGTGGCGATCAATGGAAAGATCGCCAGCATCATCTATAATGTGGGGATTGGATAAGCGAGGATAGCTGCATCTACAGCGCAATCTCATGACTCAAATTCCTTGAGAAACTCTATGGGCAGCGGCGCATCGAAGTCATCCGGCACAACAAATTCGCCCTTGCACAACCCATACGGGCGGCGAGGTTTCACAGGATGCTCGATAGGCTTGATTTCTGCGACAGGGGCACCTGATTTGAGGATGACAAAACTTTCCCCAGACTCAACCCGTTGCAAGTAGCCCCGCAGGTTTTGTAGAATATCATCAAGCGTCACCCGAATTATGGTAGGTTCACTAATCACGTTCATATTTGTAGCTCCTTTCGCGCGCAGCCTATAATTTGAGTATAACCACAGGTGAATTAACTGTCAAAGAACCCAAATGACTATTTGGAGCAAATCTAACTGGGAATTATGTATGCCGCGCTGTACTAGGAGTGATCAATGGAAAGATCGCCAGCATCGTCTATAATGTTGCGTGAGCAGAAGGATGGCTATGGCAAACGACCCGACTCAAGATTACCACATCACCATAGATTGGGAACAACTGGAACTGAGTGCGCGTCT
Organism: Thermoflexales bacterium; assembly: GCA_007130345.1. Lineage (GTDB taxonomy): Bacteria > Chloroflexota > Anaerolineae > B4-G1 > SLSP01 > SLSP01. The sequence goes on along the minus strand of SLSP01000554.1, from coordinate 101 downwards.
GACGCCGGCAGAACGGGTGTTGGCCGGGATGCGCGCGCAGGCTTTCGCGATGGCGGCTTTGCGCGGCACGTTCCGGCGGCGCTTCCCGGAACTATCCCGCG
>SLSP01000047.1 GCA_007130345.1 Thermoflexales bacterium | reverse complement strand
GGTAGACCTGGTTCTGATAGATTTTGTGGTTTGCTCCCCAAAGTGGGGGAAAGAGCCTATGTCCAGCCTGTTTTGAGTGGTTGTTACCCCAAAAAGATGTTTTAGCGCTCCCGGTGGGGCAAATTTGGGCTAACCACAAAATCTGTCAGAATTAGCGACATTCATACCAGGGGGGAGCCTTGTTCACCAGCCATTTTTTTCCCACGACGGCTACGGCTGCACGTAGTAGAACCCTTCCACACCATCCTGTTCCCCAGAGATGACGAGGTGCAACTCACCTGCCGCGTCGGTGAAGTAGGCCAGTGGGAAGCCGGCGTTGGTGTAGCCACGCGTGCTCAGGTAATCGGCGATGGTCTGCGCCGGGCCGAGGACGCCGTCCGTCTCCGCGCGCGTCTTGAGTTCCCAGTTGTCGCTATAGACGTAGCGGATCAAGGGGGTGTCCGTCGCCGCGCCCACATGATACGGGACGCCCCAACCGGCGGTGTTCTCCGCTACGCTCAACCACGTAGACCAAACGCCGTCCTTCCACACGTAGCGATAGATGCGCGAGTGTCCCGGCCACATCATGTGGGTAGAAGCAAGCACAAAGGCATCTGCGCCAGGAGCGTAGGTCATCACGATAGACTCATCCCGTTGCGGTTCGGGATAGAGGTCGTGGGTGGCTTGGCGCAGCGGGAAGCTGCCCGGCTCCGTCCCGTAAGCCGTGCGCGCGACGATAGGATCGCCGGGGCCAATCCCCTGGCCGTGCGATTGCTGCCAGCGTTGGAACCACGCCAGCATCGCCTGTCCGTCCGGCGCAGCCGCAACGGATGAGTGGAAAGTGTCCCGGTCGTTGATCCGGCGCAACGGCGCGCTCCACGTCCCGCCGTCCCAGGTGGCGTGCCACGTTTCGTGCCGCAGCGTGTACCACCCCGTGTCGAGGCGCACCCAGTACGCCTCGCGCCACACCAGATAGGCGACACCCGTCTGTTCAGCGACGGCGAGGCTCGGCCAGGCGACGCGACCGGAGGGCATATCGAAGCCGGGCAGGTAATAGCTTTTGTGCGGCGCGACGACATCCGGCGCAGAGACGCCGCCGCCCGTGACGGTGTGATGCACGATGCCGTCGTCATTGGCGTAAGTTAGGTGTACGCGCCCGTGGACGTTGTCCACGGCGATCTGCGGCTCGCGCCCACCCCAAGTGCTGAGGATTTGGTACGGCGTCCAGGTGACGCCGTCGGGCGAGCTGCTGTAAAAGACGTAGTTCTGGAAGTTTGGATTGAGCTTGCCTACCCACAGGGCATGGACGCGCCCGTTATTTTCGACTGCCAGCGCCGTCTCGCCGATTTCCTCCGGATAGCCGCCGATGTTCCCTGCGGTGAGAAGCGGAGGGGGCGTCGGCGCAGGCTCTCCACCACAGTACTCGGTCAACCCTTCCGGGCAGAGGCGCAGTGTCACGTCATCCACGTAAGCGCCTTCGGGACGCACTGCGCCATATTGCGACTGAAACGTTATCCCCAGACACACCCGCTCCTCGCCTAGCACGCTGCCCAGCTCCGGCACATTCGCCAAATTGAGCGTGAGGTCTTCCCAACCATCCGTCTGCCCGCTGCGACAGACACCCGGATCGAAAACGCTCATCTTGGGCCAGCCGTAATCGCCGCGACACTGGCCCTCGCTAATGGGGAGGACTCTCAGGCAGACCTCGTGGCCCGGATTCAGGTTCGTCCACACTTTAGCGCTGTATGTGGCTTGCGCGACGTATTTGAGGTTGACCGGCATCCCCCGGTACATCAGCGTGTAGAGTGCCTGCGGATAATCCGCTCCGCACGCCAACTGGCTGCCGTCGTCGCCGCCGCCGAAGGCCCACGCGCTGTGCTGCCCGGAGTAGGCGCGGCAGTCCCGCCGGCCCCACTGGTAATACTTCACGGGCTGGTATGTGGTATCTATCGAAGCGTAGCGCGACCAACTCAACGTCGAGGCTTCGAAATCGTCGTACATCGCGGTAATCCACGCGGTGCGACTGGCTCTGACCGCTCCGCCATAGTCGCGCAGCACTACTGGCAGGTAGACGGCGTGCGGCCAGCCGACGGCGGCCTCGAACGTATCTTGCACCGCGTACACGCCGTCGCTGGCACGGATGATGATGTGTGTGCGCCCCTCCCAATACGCCTCCGGCGCGAGGCGGACGACGCCCGACGGCTGCAAGTCCACGCTCATACGGGGATTGGCGTTGAACATTACTGTGTAGCTCAGTTGGTCACTCGCCCGGGTGATGTGCTGCGCGTAGTCGCGGACGTTGAAGGCGTCGAGCGGTGCCGTTCCGGGGATGAGCAGCACGTTGGGCAATCCGCTAAAACGCAGCGGCGCGGGGAAGTGCGCGGCGGGATAGGCGAAGGTGCGGTAGGCGTCGCGCTGCGACGTGACTGCCAGCACGCGGGGCCGGATGGCGTCGCCGTCGGTGTGCGTCAACGTCAGGTCGGCGAGGGTGTACGGGCCGTCTAGTCCGCGCCCACCGATGGCGGCCCCATCGAAGGCGAGGTCGAGGAAGTGCGCGCCGGACGTCAACGTGGTTGTGACGTGGGCGGTGGTCATTTCATCGCCGTCCGCCGTGGCGAGTGCGCCGTGCAGGATATAACTGCCGGTCGCCGTGACCTGCACGCCCACGCGGATGACGAGGTGTTCGTACAGGCCGTCGCCGTCGCTATCGCGCCCCCAATCAGCGTAGCTGCCGGTGAGGGCGAGCGCAAGGGCGGCGTCGCCGGTGGTGAAGGTCCAGACTGTCGGCGTGAAGATCGCGTTCCCTTGCGTGTCGGCGATACCGGCGGTGAGCGTGACGACGTAGGTGGTGTACGGCGCGAGGAGCGTACCAGGCGTGAAGGTGGAGGTTTGCGCAGCGGCGTCGTAGGTCACGCTGCCGCTGAGGGGCGCGCCGTCGAATTCGGCAACCTGGAACGTCGCCGTCGTCAGCGTGCCGGCGTCGAGGGCGCGATCCCACGCGACGGCGATGGCAGTGTTGCGCGGGACGTTGAACGCGCCGCGCGGCGGCGTGAGCAGGCGCGGGCGCGGCGGGGAGGCGTCTTCTTCAGTGGTGAAACTCCAGGTCGCGCCTGTGTCGAGCGGCGCTCCGGCAAGCGTGTGAATCGCGGCGCTGACGTGCGCGGTATACGTCGTGCTGTAGGCCAAGTGGGGCTGCGGGATGAACGTCGCTTCGCGGGTTTCGGCGTCGTAGTGGATGTGGCCGCGCACCGGGCCTTCTGGCCCGGTGAGCGTGAGCGTGCCGCTGTGGAGCGTTGTGGCGTCTATCGCGTCGCTGAAGCCGACGTAGAGCGGCTGTTCGACGTTGACGTGTTCCATATCCGGCGTGGGCGAGACGTAGTCCACGCCCACGGGGTTGGCGATGGTGAACGGCCCGGCGACATCGCTGGCGGTGTTGAGGCCGTCGGTGGCGAGGACGCGCACCAAAGCCTGGGTGGTGTTGCGCAGACTGGCCGTTTCGAGCGTGTAGACCGTCCCCGGAAGGTGGATAGCCCGCGCTTCCCACGTCGCGCCGTTGTCGGTAGAGACCTGCACGAGGTAATGGCGCGTCTCGCCGGGATCGCTTTCCCAGGCGATGGGCTGCGGGCCGCTCCACGTTGTGCTGACGGGCGGGGTAATGGCGATGGTGGGCGCGCTGGCGCTCAACGTGCGCTCGGCCAGGAGCGCGTCGTCGCTGGCGCGGCGGATTTGGATGCGCGCCGTCGCCGTCGGGAAGGGGACTTTGAGCGCGAAGGGCGCGGGCATGTCGAGGGGCAGATCTGCCGTATCCCGCCCCGCGTACTGCAAGGATGTGGATACGCTAAACGCGCGCGTGTACCCGACGATTTCATCCCCCGCATTGTCCAGGAAAACGAGGCGGTACGGGCCGGCCGGCGACGCTTCCCAGTCGCCGGGTTCGAGTTGATACCAGGGGTCGAGTTCGACGTCGCCGGTGGCGGGGGTGATGACGCCGGTAGCCAACAGCAGCGGTTCATTCGAAACGTTCTGGTGGAACGCCTGCGTCGCGGTGGTGAAGCGGGAACGCAGCGAGCGGTAGTTGCGCCACTCGATCCACAGCCGCTCCGGCGGCGGGGATTCGACGGGGTCCGCGTTCATAAAGCTGTGGATGATGTTGAGCGTCCTCTGCGTTTGCGGCGCCATACCGGCGGCGCTGTTGCGGCGATCTGCCCGGCGGCGGACGTCGTAGCCGTCCCAGGCGGTGTAGGTATCGTGCTCGAAGCCGTAGAGGTGGCCGCCTTCGTGGGCGACGATGTAGCGGAAGTGGTCAGAATAGTTTTCTTGCACCAACATGCCGTACCAGGCCTGGCGTGGCGAGGTCAGCCCGATGTCGCCCAACCAGGCCATAGGCACATAGCCGACCATGAGATCGCAGCCGGAGGTGGCGGCGCACAGGGCGCTCATCTCCAGCAGCGCCTTCAGGAGTTGCATATCGCCGGCCGGCGCGGAACTCCACACCATTGCGCCAACCGGGGCGTAGTAGGGGATGGCGCTGGCCGGTTGCGCCAATCGCACGTTGGGCACGGGATAGATGGCCTGCACGCCGCTGCGATGGCCCAGGAAGGCGTCGCTCAGATTGACGGTCCCTTGCTTGCCGTAATCGTCGCCGACCGCCAGCGCGCGCGCGTGCAACGTGAGCCAGCGCGTCTGGACGACGTCGGGTGTGACCAAGCCGACGAACTGTTGCTTTTCGCCGCGACTATCCACCACCGAGACCGCCGCGCGCAGCCAGTAGAAGCCGGTCTCCTGCGGGGTGAAGCCGTAGTAGTTGACCGTGTCCTGCGAAGCCAGCCGCCTGAATTTGTCGTTGAGGCGGATGCGGCGGGCCGTCTCTGGCGTGTAGGCGAAGTGCCACGCCGGGGGGCTGCCCTCCCGCCAGGAGGCGGAGCCTTCATCGCCCCCGCCGGACGAGCGCCAAGTGAGGTGGATGTCTTCGACCTCCACGTATTCCCACAAATCCTCGTACCACACGTCCGGGTAAAAGTTGGCGTGGGCGAGGAACACGCGCAGCGCGGTGGGCTTGCCGACGATGAGAATTTCATCTTCGAGCGTCTGCACCGGTTTCAGCCGCACCTCGAGTTGCGGGAGCGTCCAGAACGTCCAGTGCCGGCCCACTTCCAGCGGGCCGCCGCTCAAGTCCTGCACCCAGTCAGCGTGATTTTCGGCCAGGGCGTCGTTCTGGCCCCAGAGGCGCGCGTGGTAGCGGACGCCGTCGAGGAGCGGCGCGTCCGGCAGGAAGATGAATTCGACATCCGACAGTTGGAATGGCTCGCCGGGAACGTAGACCGGATGTTTGCCTTCATTCAGATAGTATACCTGGAACGTATCCGCGTTGACCGTGGTCTCGGAGACGAGGGTGGTGAAGCGGACGCGAATTTCGGGGTTGCGATGCTGGTCAATGTTGACGTGGACCGTTTCGGCGGGAGGCGATACCTCCCTGACGCCCAGCTTGGCTCGCGCACGCAGTTGGATGCGCGCCAGATCGTAGCAGGTACAGGCGCAATCCGGTAGCCCGGAGCAATAGCCGAAGTCCTGTTGCTGGAACCAGAGGTTGTTCTCGCCGTCAATCAACAGCGTGTGGTCGAAGGGGACTTCTTGGGTGACGAAAACGCTTTGTACCCGTGTGGGCGTTGTCCCGATGCCGCCGATGATGTTCCATTCGCCGGTGAACGCGCCCTCTATCCATGGGCCGGGCTTGCCGTTGAGCGCCACCGCCCAAGTGGGATCGGTGTAATTTGGATTGCCCTCTGTGTCGTAGGTGTAGACTTTCTGCGCGAAGGTGAAGATGAGCGTCGTTTCGCTCAACTCGGTGGGGTCTTGCGCGCCCAGGTCGAAGGGCCATCGCAGGCGCGAAAACTGCACGCACCAATATTCCTGCTCGCGCCAGTTGTCGTAGGTCCAAATCGTGTAACCTTGCGCATCCATAGTGATGGAGGTGGGCCTTCCCTGGTAAGCAGGCGCGGTTGTCTGGAAATCCACAAAGTCATCTAGATTGACAGGCAATGTGGCGGCTTCAGGCGGTGATTGCGGCAACGCGGAACGCGCCGTTAAGGAGCGCGCCGTCGCGCCGGGCAGGGCGAGTCCGCCTATCATGATGAATACAATGCTCGTAATCAGCCATAGCGATAGTTTGCGGGGATACATTGAAATACCTCCTTGTTAGCGCAGAGCTGAAGCCGCTGCGCTAAGCGAATGAAGCCCTACGGGCTAAAAGGTTCGCTGTACGAGGGGCAAGTAGAGGTAGCGGTAGACGGTTTCTTCGAGCGTGATGGTATGCACAGCCTGCGTCTGCGCGCCTTCGATAACCGCTGTGACAGTGATGGTCTGTGTGCCGGATACGGGCCATGTGAAGGTGACGCTGTTATCGCCGGACGTGACCGGCGATTGCCCGGTTGCCTCCCAGGTGTAGGTGACGGGATAGCCGTCCAGTGTCACATTGGCAGTAAAGGCGTAGGCGCGGTCGGTTTTGCCTTCCGCTGGGCCGTCCACGCTCGCGGCGAAGGCAAGCATAGAGCGTACTGCGCTGGCAGAAGATTCGCCGTCCGTGGCCGTGAGGATGAGCGATTTCTCGCCGGGCGCGTCCCAGGTGACGGAGATGACATCTGCGGCGCTGAGGCCGGGACGGGTCGCCGTCATCTCCGCCGTCGTCCAGGTGTAGGTGATTGACTGGCCGGTGTACCCGTCCCAGAGCAACGTGCCAGTGAAGGGCGTGGCGGTCCCCACGCCCACGATGCGCGAGCCGGATGTGACGACGTTGGGGACGCCATCCACGCGCAGCCAGCCCATATCCTGCATTATCCCTAGCGTCACCGGGCCGGGGTGGCGGGCGCTGCTGTAACTCGGCGTCATCAGACGGTTTTCGCCGCTCTCGAACGTCGCCTGATCCAGATGCGAGAAACTACTGCCCTGTTGCCAATAGGCAGGGGTGTAGAGTTTGGCCGCCATGCCTGCGTTGGCGACGCGGGTGTTGGGGCCGCCAAAGTTGGCGTCGCTTTTGAGCCGCGCCGCCAGCGCGTAAGGATCACCAGGCAGGTAACTGAAGAGAGCAATGTTGTCGCTGTCCACGGCAAACCGGTCGTAGATGGTGGGGCAAGGGTACAAGGAGCCAAACGGCCCATCGCCGCAGAAGCCGGTATTGTGGCTAACGTACAGATTGCCAATGAAGCCCAGGCCGTGGGCCAGCTCGTGCAGCGCCACCGCGACGAAGTCATTGCCGCCCCCAGAAGTAGTGGTGGCAAACGACCAGGTGAGGTTCGCGTTGAACTCCAACCGAATGTCGCCGAGTTCGGGATGCAGGTCGCTGCCACTGAGCGCGTTGGCTAAGGCCCTGGGATAGGCGGTGTTCACCTGGGGTGCGTGCGGGAAGTTGCGGATGTATCCCGCTGGCATCCCGGTGCCGAGGACGCCGCTACCGAGGTCGCTCTTCCAACAAGCGCGCACTTCAATGGGCACGGTGGACGAAATCCACGTCCCCCAGAGACCGGCGGCGTAGTCGAGGGCGGTCACAGCTTCGGCGGGCGGCGTCTGGCAACTGGCTGACCACGTGATGTCAAAGATCGCGCCATCAGCCGGAGTCGCAAACGCAACGACCGGCGACATCCAGCCGCCGGTCGTCAGCAAAAGCACGAGCGTCAACAAGCCGCGTGTCGCAGCCCATACACAACAGAGTTTTTCGTGGGTAAAAGGTGGGTTACTCCACCCCCATCTCCTGGAGTTGTCCATTGTTCTCTCCGCTGTATCATCGCACGCAGCAGACACCTTCCAATATCATTCCTTCCGTTGCGTGATGCTTTCTTCCACTATACCCTAATTCGACAGGAGAAACAACCTTTGACCCGCCAATGGCAGATTTTGTTCCTTGTCATCTTGCTAGCACAGCGCGGCGGAAGTCCCTCCCCAGTTAGCCCCGCTCAGAGCGGATCGTCAGATCCGCGACTACGCGGCGAACCGGGGAACTGACGTTCACCTTGGAGCAAATTCAACTAGGGAGTTATTTATGCCGCGCTGTACTAGCAACAGTAGAACCAACGACGTTCGCTGGCACTCCCGCTTATCTGTCACCCCCATCGCTCCCACACCCCAAAACCGGGGAGTAGAAATCCTCACCGGTCTTTATGCGCACCAACCCCGATTGCCCATTTTGGCATCTCGCCTAAACTATAGGGAGCCAGTTCATTCGGCATACTGGCTTGGTGACCTATCCTTCCTGTCTGTTCTAGCCGTTTCTCAAGGGCGATTCTAACGCATCGCACGCCTTGCCCACGGGTTTTTTGCCATTCGCCATTTCCAAAGGAGCTTCCCATAGCCACCCACCTCTACCTCGCTCCCGCCGCGAGCGGGAAAACAACCTATCTCGCCGCCCGAGCCCGCGCTCTGAGCCTCGATCTTGACGCGGCCCCGCGCGTGGTCGTAGCCACGGGCTTGCAGGTGCGCGCCTGGCAGCGCCGATTGGCCGAAGCGGGCGGCGCCCTCGGCGTGCGCGTGACCACCTTCGATGCCCTCTACCGCGACATCCTGCGCGCCGCCGGCGAGCACTACGTCCTGCTCACCGAGCCGATCCAGTACCGGCTGCTGCGCGCGCTGCTGGATGATGTCCCTCTC
>SLSP01000402.1 GCA_007130345.1 Thermoflexales bacterium | reverse complement strand
GGACCACGGAAACCGCGTCCCCAACCTCGCGCCCCAATTCGTCCAGGCCGTTGAGGAAAAGCTCGGCCTGCCCTTCGCGCCCATCCAGCCTGCCAGCAGCCAGCAACCGGCTTCCAGCTTTGGCCCCGAAGACCTCCTGGCCTACATCTACGCCCTCTTCCACAGCCCCACCTACCGCGAGCGGTACGCCGAATTCCTCAAGATCGACTTCCCCCGCGTGCCCGTCACCGGCGATTCGGCCCTGTTCTGGCACCTCGTCACCCTGGGCCGCGAGTTGATCGGGTTACACCTGCTTGACTCCCCCTCTCTGGGTGCGGAGAGGGGGCCGGGGGGTGAGGTCGCCGTCAGCTTCCCCATCCGCGGTAGCAACGAAGTCGCGCCGCGTGGTGGCTATCCCAAATATACGCCACCAGACCTGTCAGGTTTTGAAAAACCTGACAGGTCTCAGGAAGGCCGCGTGTATATCAACAAGACGCAATACTTCAAGGGCGTCCCGCCCGATGTGTGGGACTTCCAGATCGGCGGCTACCAGGTGCTCCACAAGTGGCTCAAAGACCGGCGCGGGCGTGTCCTCACTCACGGGGATATGCAGCACTATCAGCAGATTGTCGCGGCGCTAGGGGAGACCCTCCGCCTGATGGCCGAGATCGACGCGGCGTGGCCGGTGGGGTGAGCGCCATAGCACACCCAACTACAAAGCCCCACCGCCAGCCCTGAACGTGGGCGACGACACCGCCAGCCCTGAACGTGGGCGACGACACCGCCGATCCGCGCTTGATCGGCCTGGGGCGCGATGCGCGCGCCGCGCTGGTCAAGATGGACGGGGAGAAGCTGACCCACAACGCTATCAAAACCGCTATGCGATGGGGCAGTCAAGTTTTAAGTTTCAACCTGGCAAGTCTGGAAAAATTCCCCAGATTATTGCGATGATACCCTAAATTAATAGAGGACCATGCTTGTCGATACCCTCTTTCCCGGTACAATACGCTTAGGGTGTGTCTCAAAGGCGTTGAATTTGAGAGTTGATGCGTAAATCACGCATTACGGATTAAAAATACGCAATCCGCAAAAGTCACCCTGTTTGGGACACGGATAAACACAGATTTCACGGATAAAACCAAAAAAATCCGTGTTTTTCCGTGTAAATCCGTGTCCTTACTTGAAATCAACCGGGAACTTCTTCTTGTCACAGGGTCAGTTTTGCGCTACTGCAAAAATACAATGAGTCCTACGTGAACTTAACTAAGGAAGCGTCAATGTCCCAACCCGTTGTCGCAGCGATTATCCTGGCCGCCGGAGGTTCCTCGCGTTTTGGGGAGCCTAAACCCTTGTTGCGCTGGGAAGACCGCCCTTTAATCGCGCGCGCGGTCGATACGGCGTGGGCGGCGGGATTGGCCCCTGTAATCGCGGTGGTGGGCGCGGAGGCCGAGCGCGTCGCGCCGGAACTCGCGGGGCGGCCCGCGCAGGTCTTGCGCAATTACCGCTGGGCCGAGGGGATGAGCGCCTCGCTGGCGGTGGGGCTGGCGGCCCTCCCCGCCTCGGTGGACGCGGCGATCTTCTTGCCCGTGGATCAGCCGCTCATCACGCCGGCGCTGTTGCGCGGCCTGGTGGCGCGCTGGCAGGCCACCGCCGCGAGCATCGTCGTGCCCGAAGATGCCGCCGGCCGCCGAGGCACGCCCGCGCTCTTTGCCCGCGACTTCTTCCCCGAACTGGCCGCGCTCTCCGGTGACGTGGGCGGGCGCGCGCTCTTCGCGCGCTATCCCGACCGGCTGACGACCTACCGCGTGGCCGATCCCGCCGCGCTCATCGATGTGGACACGCCAGAGGCCTTCGCGCGCTTGCAGGCCCGCGCCCGCGATAGCGCGCCGCAATCTCCACTGTCGCGCGCGCGCGCCGTGCTCTGCGATATGGATGGCGTGCTCTGGCGCGGCAGTCAGCCGTTGCCGGGGCTACACGCCTTCTTCGCGCATCTGGAGGCCGAGGCGCTGCCCTACGTCCTGGTGACGAACAACTCCAGCCGCACGCCCGCGCAATACCTCGCCAAGCTGGCGAGCCTGGGCGTGACCTGCGAAGCGCGCCACGTCCTCAACGCCTCGCTGGCCGCAGCCGAGTATCTGGCAAACGCGCTGGAACCCGGCGCGTCCGTCTACCCCATCGGCGGGGACGGCGTGTACTGGGCGCTGGAAGCGCGCGGCTTCCGCATCGCTTCGGGCGAAACGCCCGTTGACGCGGTGGTGGTAGGCTGGGATCGCGGGCTGACGTGGGAGAAGCTGGCGACAGCCACCCTCTGCATCCGGGGAGGCGCGCGCTTCGTTGCCACCAACCCCGACCGCACCTTCCCCTCGGAGCGCGGGCTGGTTCCGGGCAACGGATCGCAGATCGCCGCGCTTGAAGCCGCCACCGGCGTCGAAGCTGTGACCGTGGGCAAGCCGGAGGCCCTGCTCTACCGCCAGGCTCTGGCGCGTATGCAGGCCGCGCCAGAACACACGCTGGTCATCGGCGACCGGCTCGATACCGATATACTCGGCGGGCTGCGCCTGGGGATGCCCACCGCCCTGCTGCTCTCTGGCGTCACGCGGCGCGAAGAGCTGCCGCAATCGCCCATCCGCCCCGACGTGGTCTTTGAGGACCTGGCGGCCCTCGTGGCAGCGTGGCGGCACACCTGACCTTTCCATCCGGCGGATGGTGTATTCGCCGGCATTAGCGGGCAGTAGCCCGATTTCGAGGAGACAATGAAGAGACCTAACCTTTACGATTTGGATTACGAAGCGCTGGAAAAGCTGTTGATATCCTGGGGAGAAAAGAGCTACCGGGCCGGGCAGGTCTGGAACTGGCTTTACAATCAACTGGTCACAGATTTTTCAGAGATGACGTCACTTTCTAAGACGCTGCGGCAACGGCTGGAAGAAAAGACCCGCCTGGCCGTGCCCCGAACGCTGGCCCGCCAGGAATCCCTCACCGGCGAGACGCGCAAAGACCTGTTGGCGCTGGCCGACGGCGAGCAGATCGAGGTGGTCTTGATGCGTTACGCGGAGCGGCGCAGCGTCTGCATCTCGACGCAGGTAGGGTGCGCCGTGGGCTGCCCCTTCTGCGCGACGGGCCAGATGGGCCTGCGGCGCGACCTCAGCAGCGGCGAGATCGTCGCGCAGGTGCTGCACTTCGCCCGCGAGTTGGCCGAACAGGAGCGTCAGTTGACCAACGTGGTGCTGATGGGGATGGGCGAACCGCTGCTGAACTACGATGCGTCCCTGAGCGCCATCCGCCGCCTGATGCATCCCGATGGTATGAATATGGGCCAGCGGCGCTTCACCATCAGCACGGTGGGGATCTCGCCGGGCATCCATCGGCTGGCAGACGAGGGCCTGCAGGTCAACCTGGCGGTCTCGCTCCACGCGGCCACGGATCGACTGCGCGACCGGCTGCTGCCCATCAACAAGCGGTACAACCTCGACAGCCTCTTTTCCGCCATCGGCCACTACCTGCGCGCGACCAACCGCCGTGTGACCTTCGAGTGGGTGCTGATTGAGGGCGTCAACGATACGCCGGAGCAGGCCACGGCCCTCGGTTCGCGCCTTGAGGGGATGCTGGCCCACATCAACCTGATTCCCCTGAATCCCACCGCCGGCTTCGAGGAACAGCCCTCCTCGCCGGAGCGCACGGAGGCGTTCACCCAAACACTCGACCGCCATCACGTGCCTTACAGCGTGCGGCTGCGGCGCGGCATCGATATCCAGGCGGGCTGCGGGCAGCTCCGCCAACGCGAGACATCTTGAATCGGAGCGGCGCAGTCATAAGGAAAGCGTCAGGTTAGCGTCAAGTTAGAAAGGTGGAAAGCTGGTATATTAAGTGCAATGCGGAGTCGGGGACCGCAAACTGAGAGAAAATTCTCCTCCTTCTGATAAAACCGGGGGTATTGGGACAGCCCCCGGTTTTATGCTGTCTGGTAGACCCGGATCAAGGTTGCCCCGCCCCCCCCTTTGGCCGATTTACAGTTGAGTCCCCTGAAAAAAGTCCAAAAATCCGATTTTTGCACACGCAACCTACTACCTATGTTAAATTCGCACGCGAAAAATCTATCTCTAGTATCACGTCTCTAAAAAATCGGATTTTTAGGGTTCTTCCAGTAGAGTCACAGTTGCCATTCCCCCCCCACCGATTATACTGGATGGCGTGACACACCAACGACGCCTTGAGAAAATTCTGGGGATAGTGAGCCTCGCGCTCCTGTGGGGCTGTGGTCTCTTCACCACCTCCACGTCTGACGCTTCATTGTTGCCCCCGCTTGCCACGGCCACGCCTTCGAGCGCGGTGGCGCCGCCTCCAATAGCAACACAGTCCCCGGCGACTTGTCCCCCAGAACGCGCCGTCGAATTCCCCGCGCGCCCGGACGCCCTCGCAGAGTTCCCGCCGACCCTGGCCCGCTACCTCGATGCCGGCACCGCGCCGGACACCCTCCCCGCGCTGTTGGCCGCCTGGGACGCGCTCCCGCTCACGGGCGCGGCTGCGCTTTCCGCCGACGTGACAGGGGATACTATGCCGGAGACCCTCGTCTCGCTGACCGATTCTCTCTCCGGCGAGGCGCTGCTGGCCCTCTACACCTGTCAGCAAGGCGAGGTGCGCGCGCTCTACACCTATCGGCCCGGCCCGCGCTATCGCCTGCACCTCATCGCCGCCGCCGACTTGACCGCCGATGGCCGCGCCGAGGTGCTCTTCGCCGAAGTGTCCTGTGACGATACCGCTTGCTGGCACACGCTCCACGCCTGGGCCTGGAATGGCACGGATTTCGCGGAGCGGATGGCGGGCGCCGGCCCCTATCCTGATCCCGTCTATGCCCTGGACGTGGGCCGCGTGCTGGTCGGGCAGACGGTCAGCGAGACGTGGCGCACCGGCCCGCAGCGCCCGCATACCATCACCCTGGCCTGGGATGGCGCGGCCATCGCGCCGGTGGATACGCTGATCGGGCCAACGCGCTATCGCGCCCACGCGCTGTTCGATGGGGATGCCGCGCTCATCTTGGGCGATACGGAGACCGCCCACGCCGCTTACCAGCGCGTCCTCGATGATGAGGAGCTTCTCGCCTGGGACCCGCTCTTCAGCAGTGAGGAGGAACAGCGCTGGCTGACGGCGTTAGCTCACTGGCGGCTACTGCTCCTCGATGCCTTCCAGGGAGACGCGGACGCGGCGCGGGCACGCTACGCGCGCCTGCAATCGGCGTTTGATACCGTGGGGGCCGGGTATCCCGTCGCGCAACTGGCCCAGGACTTCTGGCGGAGCTATCAGACGCAGCAAGCTCTCGCGTATGGCTGCGCCGCCGTGGCGCGGAGCGAGCACGCGCGGGACGTGGTGGACTTTCTCAACAGTTACGGTCACGCCAATCCGACCTACACGGCGGAGATGCTGTGCCCGTTTTGAGCACGCTATACGAAGTTTCTTGTGAAATTATGGAGACGCATTGCATGAACAGAATGTCCCCCAATCCCCCGCCCATCACCCGCGATGCCGCGAACTTCGAGCGGCAGTTGCGCGAGTTGCCCGCGTTCCGGGCGTTGCTGCGCGCGGTGGAAGCTGATTTCTACGCCGAGTTACCCTTGCCCGATCCGGTGCTCGACTTGGGCTGCGGCGACGGCCACTTCGCGCAGGTGACGTTTGACCGCCCGCTGGCGGTGGGCCTCGATCCGTGGTGGCCGCCGCTTTCCGAGGCCGCCACGCGGAGCAGTCATCGGCTCTTCACGTGCGCCAGCGGCGCGCGGATGCCCTTCCCCGACGCGGCTTTTGCCAGCGCGGTGAGCAACTCGGTGCTGGAACACATCCCGGAAGTCGATCCGGTGCTGGCAGAGGTGGCGCGGGTGCTGCGACCCGGCGGCTGGTTCCACTTTTGCGTGCCGGGGCCGAACTTTCGGCAGGGCCTGTCGGTGGCGCGGCTGCTGGACGCCGCGCGATTGCGCGGTCTGGCCGAGGCGTACCGGCGGCTCTTCGACCGCATCTCGCGCCATCACTATTACGATGCGCCGGAGGGGTGGCAGCGGCGGCTCGCCCGCGCCGGGCTGGCGCTAGACCGCTGGTGGGGGTACTTCTCGCCGGGAGCGCTGGCCGCATTGGAATGGGGGCATCCGCTTGGGCTGCCGTGCGTGCTGGCAAAGGCGCTGACCGGGCGATGGCTGTTGGCTCCCGCCGCGTGGAACCTCGCGCCGACCGCCGCGCTGCTGCGGCGCTTCTACGAGGAACCGCTGCCGGAAGCCGGGGCGTATCTGTTCTTCTGCACGCGCAAACCGGCGGCCTGAATCGCGTTTTACGTGTCCTGTTGTACAATCCCATTAACATGACGTGGTGGCGAAGGTACGGATTGACGTTGCTGTTCCTGCTTGTCGGCCTGGCAAATCTGATGCGGGCTGGCGCGGGCTGGTACGTGCTGCCGGTGATGGCGGACGCGCCGCTCTCCGTGCCGCTGCCTTGGCTGATCGGCGCGTACACGCTGTGGGGCGTGGCCTTCGTGGGGATGGCCGGGTTCTGGTGGCTTCGATGTGGCGGCCCCGCGCTCCCGTTGGCGCTGGCCTATCAAGCGTTCGTGTGGTTGCTGCGCCTGCTCGGCGCGCGATCCGCGTATACGCAGAGCCTCTGGGGCCGCGATCTGGTGCTCTCCGTAGTTTTCCTCGCGCTGGCGGGCTGGCTGACAGCATGGCGAATGCAAAGAATGGTGCGCGGTGAATAGCGGGGAGTTAGGTAACAGTTCGGTATGATTTGTTGCTATTGAGGCAAATCGCTACATTCCAACCATCACACAACCATCTCCGTAAGGGGTGCCAATGACTAAGTTTATCCAGGGCCTTGCTCTCTGTGAGGCGTTCTTCAAAGAAATTGCCCGGCCCATTCTCAGCGCCAACTTTCCAGCCCTACGCTATGCCGCCGGGGTGATCGGGTATGGTTCGGATGTGCTTGGGTTTGATGATGCCCTATCCACAGACCACATGTGGGGGCCGCGCTTGCATCTATTTCTGCCCAAAGAGGGTTTTGAGCCACAAAAAGACGCTATCGCTTCAACTTTCTCCACCAACTTTCCCTATGAATTCAGGGGATTCTCCACCCATTTTAGTTCGTCTGACCCAAATGATAACGGGGTGCGGCGGCAGGAACCAATCCACCGGGGACAGGTTCACCCGCTGGTCGAATATCACACGTTGCGCGCATACTTTGAAGACTATCTGGGCCACACACCGTTCGAAGATATTGCAGTCTCACAGTGGCTCACCTTTACCGAACACCGACTATTGGGGGCTACCTCTGGCAGAGTATTCCACGATGATCTCGGCTTGATACAGGTCAGGGAAAGCTTGGCCTACTATCCGCGGGATATTTGGCTGTGGATGATGGCCGCCCAATGGACAATGCTCGCCGAGGAAGAGGCTTTTGTGGGACGATGCGGTAGTGTGGGGGATGAAGTTGGGTCGAAAATCGTCGCTACCCGACAGGTTCAGAGAATAATGCGGCTGTGTTTCCTTATGGGGAAACGGTACGCGCCCTATAGCAAATGGTTCGGTTCGGCCTTCAAACAATTGGACAGCGCGTCCGCATTGCTGCCCATATTGGAACTGATTCTCCAGGCATCGCATTGGCGCGAACGCGAGGCGTATTTAGGGGATGCCTATACGCTAGTAGCAGACCGACACAATGCTCTTGGGCTGACTGAGACATTGGATTCGGCGACCAGAGCTTACTATGAGCGGCCCTTCCGGGTGCTAGGGGCAGAAAGGTTTGCCCAGGCACTTGTGCAAGCGATACAGGATACAGCCATCCAACAACTCGCGCCCCGCATAGGTTCCGTGAGTCAATTCACCGATTCGACCACCGTTTTTGATAATGTGCGCCTCGCAAAGCGACTCCAAAAGCTATATCAGTGAGCCATCACAATAAGGCTTTGCGTTAAGCCATTTACAGGAGTAGCCATTTGTCAGCACTAAATAGGTATCATTCCCCCTTGTTTAGAGAGCGGCTTTGTTCTAGGGTAGCACTATGAGCGAAGTGCCGTTGATAACCATTATCATCCCGGCCTACAACGAGGCCCACCGCCTCCCGCAGACACTGGAGCGGGTGCGGGAATTCATCATCGCGGAGCCGCATCCCCTGGATGTGCTCGTGGTGAACAACAACAGCCGCGACGCCACCGGCGAGATCGCCGCCGACTTTGCCGCGCGCCACGCGGCGTTTGGCGTGCTGCATCAGCCGCTCCAGGGGAAGGGGGCCGCCGTGCGGATGGGGATGCTGGCCGCGCGTGGGCGTTACGCCTTCATCTGCGACGCCGACCTGGCGATGCCCATCGAGGAATTGCCGCGCTTCTACCCCGACACCCTGGGCGGCGAGTACGACATCGCCATCGGATCGCGGGAAGTTGCCGGCGCGCGGCGCTTCAACGAACCCTGGTATCGCCACGCGATGGGCCGCGTCTTCAACCTGATGGTGCGCTGGCTGGCCGTCCCCCACATCCAGGACACCCAGTGCGGCTACAAAGCCTTCCGGCGCGACGTGGCCCGCGAACTCTTCGCCGTCCAGCAGATTGACGGGTGGGCCTTCGATGTGGAGGTGCTGGCCCTGGCCCTGCAACGCGGCTATCGCGTACTCGAAGTGGGTATCCCCTGG